>JAYVGG010000227.1:0-2369 GCA_043772475.1 Burkholderiales bacterium | reverse complement strand
AGACGAAGCTAAAAAGCTCGCCGAGAAATTTAAGAAGGGCAAAGATTTTGATTTCGATGATTTCAAAATGCAGCTTTCGCAAATGCGAAAAATGGGCGGCGTTTCGGCGATGCTCGATAAGCTGCCCGCCGGGCTTAGCCAAGCCGCACAGCAAGCGCCTGATTTGCAGGAAAAACAACTACGCCGTACCGAGGGCATTATTAACTCCATGACCCCGCAAGAGCGCCGTAAACCGGAGCTTTTGAAGGCCACCCGTAAACGCCGCATCGCCGCCGGTGCCGGCGTGCAGGTGCAGGACGTAAACCGCCTCATCACGCAATTTGAGCAAATGCAAAAGATGATGAAAATGATGAAGGGCGGCAAGTTAGCCAAGATGATGCGCGGCATGAAGGCTGCCATTCCGGGGATGGGCTAAGCCGATGGCCAAGCTCCCGCTCACCGCCAGCGAAGCGCGCCGCGCGATGGATGCCGGCAGGCTGAGCGCGCGCGCCTATCTCGATAGCTGCCTCGCGCGCATTGCCGCCCGCGAGCACCAGGTGGGGGCGTGGTGCGAGATCGGTGCGGCGCGCGCGTGTGCGATGGCAGATCGGCTGGATGCCACGTCTAGCCTAGGGATTTTGCGCGGCATCCCATTTGGGGTGAAAGATATTATTGATGTTGAAGGCTTTCGCACCGGCAATGGCTCGGCAATTTATGCGGCGGCACCGTTGGCCGAAAGTGATGCCACCGTCGTGGCACTTTTGCGTGCAGCCGGTGCCATGGTGCTGGGCAAAACCGTCGCCACTGAAATGGCCGGGCCCGTGCCTGCGGCGGGCTCGGCCACGCGCAACCCGCATAACCGCGAGTACTCACCGGGCGGCTCATCATCTGGCTCGGCCGCAGCCGTGGCGGATGGCCATGTGCCGATTGCGATTGGCACGCAAACAGCAGGCTCGGTGATTCGCCCTGCTGCTTACTGCGGCGTGTATGGCTTTAAGCCAAGCTTTGCGGCCGTCGCGCGCGGTGGGGTGAAAATTCAATCGCAGACGCTAGATACGCTTGGCGCATTTACCCGCTCGATGGAAGATATGGCGCTCTGGTATGCCGCCGTGACCGGCGCGCAGGTCGTGAGCTCGCTTGAGACCCCCACCAGCGCGCCACTCAAAATCGGCGTGCTATCGCATTTAAGTGCAGAAACCTCGCCTGCCATGGTGGCCGCACTCGCGAGTGCGGCCACGGCACTCACACGTGCGGGCGAAATTGTGGTGGCGGTGGATTTACCCGCCACATTTAGCGGTGTGATTGCCGACCAAAAATTGATTCAAGCGACCGAAATGGCGCGCCACTACGCGCCGGAGCTATCGCTCAATCGAACACTCTTGAGCGAGCCACTCGCCGCTATGCTTGACGAGGGCGCGCGCATTCCGAACGTGTTGTATTTAGAGGCCTTGGCACGCGCCAATGCGCTACGCGATGAGACGAACGCGCTCTTCACCGAAGTCGATGCGTGGCTCCTGCCCGCCGCAGCGGGTGCCGCACCGCAAGGGCTTAGCTCGACGGGCGACCCACTTTTTAACCGCATGGTTTCGCTCATGCACTTACCAGCGATTACGATTCCCGGCTATCGCGATAGTGCCGGGATGCCGCTTGGTTTGCAGCTCGTCGGTAAGCTGGGGGCGGATGAAAAATTACTGCAATCAGCCGCACAGGTAGACCACGCGTTGAAAGCATTTTTAGCAACACAATAAATCGAGGAATTCACCGATGATGCGCGCCAATGCTTGTGTTTCAGCCATTTGCCTACTCCTTGCGACGTCGATTTCGTTCGCGCAAACGCCCGCGCCGCCACCGCTTATCGACATCTTCAAAGAGATGGTGGAGTCGCGCACGGTTCACCCCGATGGCGACAATACGGCACTGGCGAAAAAAATGGCGGTGCGCTTGATTGCGGCGGGCCTACCCGCAAGCGATGTTCAGGTCATCACGCCACCAAACGGCGGCGAGAAAAAAGGCAACCTCATCGCGCGACTGCGTGGCACCGGCGAACTAAAACCGGTGCTACTGCTCGCCCACATCGACGTGGTCGACGCGCGTAGCCAAGACTGGTCTGATGGCCTCGATCCCTTCAAGCTCACCGAAAAAGACGGCTACTACTACGGGCGCGGCGTGCTTGATGACAAAGCGATGGCGGCGATTTTTGTCGCGAACTTAATCCGCTTGAAAGCAGAAAATTTCAAACCTAAGCGCGATATTATTTTAGCGCTCACCGCCGACGAAGAAGGGGGCTCGCATAACGGTGTGGCGTATTTGCTTAAACATCACCGCAAATTAATCGACGCAGATTTTGCGTTGAACGAAGGCGGCGGCGGCAGTATTCGCGAGGGGAAACC
>JAYVGG010000226.1:0-2707 GCA_043772475.1 Burkholderiales bacterium | reverse complement strand
ATTGAGTGAGCGCTTCATCGGCTGGTCTAACGCCGCCTGTAGCGCCGAGGCACTCGCACCCAAGCAGCACGCCCTCGCAGCACTCGCCGCTTTGCCTGCGTTCGAGCCCGTCGCGAGTATCGACTACCATTCGCAAGGCCGTTTGTTGGTGTTAGCCGCCGACGCACGCGTCACCGATTTCGCCAAAAAACTGCCCGCCAGTTTAAGTCTCTCCGTTCTCTGGCAAGGCTCAAACCCCGCGCCAGTATTGGCGAATGCCGATGTGGTGACGGGAAAATTGTCCTCACTTTCAGGCTACCTGGGTAAATTTGATTTGGTGTTTGCGAGCATAGACGGCGCACGCGAATTGCATCAAGCGAGCTTTGATTTGGTGTTAGACCTGAACGTAAGCCCACATTTTCAAATGGCTTCACCCCCGCAGGGCTTCCTGCACGCGCCCGATGCGGCAACGCTTGAAGTAGCACTTGCCGAGCTCCCCGACATGGTCGGTGAATTCGATAAGCCCAAATTTTTTGCCTACAAAGAATCGCTCTGCGCGCACAGCCGCTCGAAAATTACCGGCTGCCATAAATGTATCGACATCTGCTCGACCCAAGCGATTTCTTCTGACGGCGACAAAGTAAAAGTCGACCCGCATCTGTGTATGGGCTGCGGTGCGTGCTCGACTGTTTGCCCCTCGGGTGCGATGGCCTACCAGTACCCACGGGCGTCTGATCGCGGCGCGCAATTGCGCGCGCTCATCGGTGGATTTGGCCGCGCCGCACCGACGATTATGTTTCACAACGGAGTGGATGGTGCAGCGCACTTAACGACCAAAGTCGAGGCAGGGCGCGGGGTTCCAGCCGATGTGCTGCCGATTGAAACTTGGCATGTGGCCGCCATTGGGCTCGATGTGTTGTTAGGCAGTATTGCCTATGGCGCGGCCCATGTGGCGGTGCTGGCTGCGGGCTCGGAAACCCCTGCGTATGCGGCGGCGGTTAAAAAAGAAATGGTAGTGGCCGAACAAATTTTGGCGGCATTGGGCTACAGCGGAAAGCATTTTTCATGGCTCGATTCAGCGGATGCCTTGTGGGATCTGCCAGCCGGCTCTGCCGTCAACACCCGCGCCACTTTTCACCTTTCCAACGATAAGCGCGGCACGCTAGAAATGGTGATCGGCCACTTGGTAAAAGAGGGCAAAACCAAGCCCGCCGAAATCGCACTTCCAGCGGGCTCGATGTACGGCCGCATCAATGTGGATAAACAAAAATGCACGATGTGTTTAGCCTGCGCGGGTGCCTGCCCAGAGTCAGCCTTGATGGATGGCGGCGAAGTGCCGCTTTTGAAATTTTTAGAGCGTAATTGCGTGCAGTGCGGGCTCTGCGAAAAAACTTGTCCGGAAAAAGCGATTACGTTAACCCCACGATTACTACTCACCGAAGACCGTAAACGCGAAGTGGTGCTGAACGAATCTGAGCCCTTCGGCTGTATCTCGTGCGGCAAATCACTCGGCACCAAGGTGATGATTGAAAACATGCTCGGTAAGCTCGTCGGCCACTCGATGTTCGCGGGTGAAGGCAAACTTAATCGCTTAAAAATGTGCGCCGATTGTCGCGTTGTCGACATGATGTCGAATAAAAACGAGATGTCGATCTTGACCGGAAAGAACCTCGAATGAGTACCGCCGTTAAATTTGAAGCCCCTCGCCGCGTGAGCGAAGAAGACCAAGCGCGCGCCGATTACTACGCGTTGCTTGCCGCACTTTTTTATCGCGCACCGGATGATCGACTGCTGCAAGCGATTGTCGTCGCCGAGGAGCCCGTAGCGGATGCCGCGCAAGATTTAACCAACGCTTGGCAGAAGCTCGCAGCGGCTTCGAGCGTGGTGAGCCACGATGCGCTCGCCGAGGAATACGATGCCGCCTTTATCGGGGTAGGGCGGCCGCCGGTGATGCTGTACGGCTCGTTTTACATGGCCGGGTTTATGAATGAAAAACCGTTGGCTGAGCTTCGCACCGATCTCGCCGCACTGGGGTTCGTACGCAATGCGGCCACCCACGAGACGGAAGACCATATCGCCGCCGTTTGTGACGTGATGCGCGCCTTGATTTTGGGGGACATCAACGATGCCCCAGCCGATACTGAAACGCAAAGACGCTTTTACCAAAAGCATGTGAACCCGTGGGTATCTAAGTGCTGTACAGAGTTAACATTGTCTATTGCAACAAATTACTACAAGCAGGTTGCGGGCTTCGCATCAGCGTTCTTTGATGTGGAATCGCAGGCGTTTGAAATTTGATGTTTAGCACCCAAAAAATAATATCCGATTGCACGAAATACTAGGAGACTTGATATGAATACCCAACCTTCCACGCGTCGTAATTTTCTGCTGGGCGCTTCTGTTGCGACTGCTGGTGCTGTTGCTGCCGTCGTTACCGGCACATCGGTTACGAAAGAAGCTGAAACAGTTCTCGCCGACGGCACCCCCGTCAAAAAAGTGAAGGGCTATCACGTCACACCGCATATCGAGCAGTACTACGAAACCACCCGGATGTAAGAGGAGAGATGACCATGCTACTGACCAAAAAAACAGCAGGTGCAGCACAGAAATCGCCGGCAACAGGCTTGATGGCCGGGCTCTCGCAAGCACTCGGCACGGTTGATCGCCGCGCGTTCTTGAAACGCTCCGGCATGGCCGCAGGGGCGGGCGCTTTCGCCTCCCAGTTACC
>JAYVGG010000225.1:0-3912 GCA_043772475.1 Burkholderiales bacterium | reverse complement strand
GCCGCATGGCTCGCCACGGTGCCCGCCGTGCGTGGGCTCGATTTGAGTGGGCATCTTTATCGCCACAACGAGGCCGCTGTCGCGCGTCACGCCTTTCGGGTAGCGAGTGGGCTCGACTCCATGATTTTGGGTGAGCCGCAGGTGTTGGGGCAGCTTAAGCTCGCGGTGAAGATTGCGACTGAAGCAAACGCGCTCTCGGGCCCGCTTAATCGCATGTTTCAGGAGACCTTTAGTGTTGCCAAAGATGTTCGCTCGCGCACCGCCATCGGCACGACCTCAGTGAGCATGGCAGCCGCCTCGGTAAAGCTCGCGCAGCAATTGTTTGGCGATATTCGCGAGGTGAAATTACTGTTGATCGGTGTGGGCGAGATGATCGAGCTCGCCGCCACGCATTTTGCGGCGCTCTCGCCTGCGGGTATCGTGGTGGCGAACCGCACACTAGAGCGCGGGCGCGAGCTTGCCGGCCGCTTTAATGCGAGTGCCATTACCTTGCAGCAATTGCCGGAACGCATTCATGAATTTGATGCCGTGATTACGTCCACCGCGTCCACACTTCCGCTAATCGGCAAGGGCATGATTGAGCGCGCGATGAAGGCGCGCCGCCGTAAGCCGATGTTCCTTGTTGACCTCGCCGTGCCGCGCGATATCGAGGCCGAAGTGGGGCAGATTCCCGATGTGTTTTTGCATACGCTCGATAGCTTGGGGCGTGTGATTCAGCAAAATTTAGCGCACCGCGAATCCGCCATTGCGGATGCGGAAGCGATTATTGCGGCGCGTACCGAAACCTTCATGCAGTGGCTTGCCGCACGCGAATCGGTGCCAGCGATTATGCAATTACGCGCGAAGGCCGATCAATACCGAACGTCCGAGCTAGTACGCGCGCAAAAAATGCTGCAAAAAGGCACCGACCCGGCGCGCGTGCTCGAAGCGCTGGCGGCGGGCCTCACCAATAAATTTCTCCATCACCCGATGGCGGCACTCAATCTTGCCAGCGGTGCCGAGCGCGCGGCGCTTGCCCACGCGCTCGAAAAACTTTTCCCCGATCAAGCAGAAAACCTAGACACCGAATGATGAAAGAATCGATTAGCAAAAAATTAAAGTCGCTCGCAGACCGTCTGGTCGAGATCGACCAATTGTTGTCTGACCCGACGGTGGTCAACAACATGGACAACTATCGCAAAATCACCCGTGAGCAAGCTGAAATAGCGCCGGTGGTGGCGCTCTACCACGAGTACGCAAAGATCGAGCACGACATGGCGACCGCACAGGAAATGGCGGCTGACCCCGACATGCGCGATTTTGCGGAAGAAGAAATCAAGGCTGGAAAAGCAAAGCATCTTTTGCTCGAAGCCGACCTACAAAAAGCATTGCTCCCCAAAGACCCGAACGACGACAAAAATATCTTTATCGAGATTCGTGGTGGCACCGGTGGTGATGAATCGGCTTTATTTGCGGGCGATTTATTTCGCATGTACACGCGCTACGCCGAGCGCAATCGCTGGCAGGTTGAGGTGGTGTCGGAGTCGCTCGGCGAAGTGGGCGGCTATAAAGAAGTGATTGCGCGCATTGTGGGGCAAGGGGCTTATTCCAGGCTTAAATTTGAATCCGGCGGGCACCGCGTGCAGCGCGTGCCCGCTACCGAAACGCAGGGCCGCATTCATACCTCTGCGGCCACGGTGGCCATCATGCCGGAGGTCGATGATGCCTCTGAAGTGGTGATTAACCCCGCCGATGTGCGCATTGATACGTTTCGTGCGTCAGGTGCTGGCGGGCAGCACATTAACAAAACAGATTCCGCGATTCGCTTAACCCACGCGCCCACGGGTATCGTGGTGGAGTGCCAAGACGGCCGCTCGCAGCACAAAAATAAAGACCAAGCATTTCGGGTGCTCGCCGCCCGCATTAAAGATAAGCAAATGCGCGAGGCCCACGACAAAGAAGCGGCCACGCGAAAACTACTGGTGGGCTCAGGCGATCGCTCAGAGCGCATTCGCACCTACAATTTTCCGCAGGGACGCGTGACGGATCACCGCATCAATCTCACACTCTACAAAATCGACTTCATCATGGATGGCGATTTAAGCGAATTGACCGACGGCATCATGGCCGAACACCAAGCTGAATTACTCGCAGCCCTAGGCGACGGCTCATAGCGTGTCGGCCATAACGGTTCGCACGGCACTCGCAGACGCGGCGGCAAAAACAGACCGTATCGATGCGGGCTTTTTGCTCATGTACGTGCTGAATGTGAATCGCGCGGCACTCATCGCCTACCCTGAGCGCGTGCTGACCGAGCCGGAAGTCGCGCGCTACGCCGCCCTAGTTTCTGCGCGTGTACACGGCAAACCAGTCGCGCAGCTCATTGGCGGGCGTGAATTTTATGGCCGATTTTTTCGCGTAAATGAGCACGTGTTAATCCCGAGACCAGAAACAGAATTGCTCGTAGAACAAGCACTGGCGCGGGTTTCCGCCGATTTGCTAACACCGTGCGCGTTAGACCTTGGCACCGGCAGCGGCGCGATTGCGATTAGTTTGGCGCTGGAAAAAAGTAATCTCAACGTTATCGCCGCCGATATTTCTGAAGAAGCGCTTCTTATCGCGCGCGCGAATGCGGCTTCGCTAAATGCCACCGTCACGTTTATCGAAAGCAATTGGTTTGCAGCCCTCGGTGCGACGCGCTTTCATTTAATCGTTGCTAATCCACCCTATATCGCAGGTGGCGACGCGCATCTAGGCCTGGGCGATTTGCGTTTTGAGCCTACGATTGCGTTAACCGACAACAGCGCCGACGGCCTCGATTCAATTCGCCATATTGTCACGCACGCATCCGATCATCTCGACGCCAATGGCTGGCTCTTAATCGAGCACGGTTTTGACCAAGGTGCGGCGGTGGTGGCGCTGTTTCGCGCGCGCGGGTTTGTTGATGTTGAAACCATCCGGGACTACGCGGGCCACCCACGCATCGCGTGCGGGCGTTGGCCTTTGGCAGATACGTTAAAATCGATTCAACTTTAAAGGAGCTTCACCCATGGATACTCAGGCCAAAATTCGCGACATCGTCACCAGCAATAAAGTCACCCTCTTCATGAAGGGCTCGCCGCAATTTCCCATGTGCGGTTTTTCGGCCAGTGCCACGCAAATCCTCAAAGCCTGCGGGGTCGATAAACCGTTTACGGTGGACGTGCTGCAAGATGAAGAAATCCGCCAAGGCGTGAAGGAATACGCCAACTGGCCTACGATTCCCCAGCTTTATGTGGATGGCGAATTCATCGGCGGCTCGGACATTTTGCGCGAGATGTATCAGTCGGGCGAATTGCAGACTTTGCTTAGCGCGAAGTCGTAAACCGCGCGCCACGCGGTAAGGCTCTACCCCACCGCCACCCGCCCGCCTTCTAGGTGCAGCTCGGTCACGCCCGGAAGGTCTATCACCTCCTGATCGTGGCAGGCAATCACGACACAGTTATTGGCTGATGCGGTTTGCCGCAAGAGGGCTACGATTTGCCCGCGCGCGGCGCGATCCAGATTGGCGGTGGGCTCATCGACTAACAATAATTGTGGGTTCAATACCTTGGCTCTTGCCAGCGCCACTTTTTGTTTTTCGCCGCCAGATAATCGTGCCGGCGGTACGTTTTCTACCTGCGTCAACCCCGCCCAGCGGATAGCCTCACGCACCTGAAGATCTCGCGAAACACGAGCAATGGCGCGCCGTTTCAGGCCATAGGCGATATTTTCTGCAACCGTCGTGTGAAACAAATACGGGTGTTGGTGGACGTAAATAATGTCTTGGCGCCATTGCTCGGGGTAGATTGAGTCGGTGGCGATACCTTGTTGTGCAAAATTTAAGCGCAGCGCGTCCGCGTTTTCTAAGCCACTCAAAATTCTGAGCAAGGTTGACTTGCCGCTGCCGTTGTC
>JAYVGG010000224.1:0-6257 GCA_043772475.1 Burkholderiales bacterium | reverse complement strand
TTGAAAAGCGAGGCGCGCACGGAGCCACCACACGGCAATTTCGTATAGTACTCAGTCAACACCACCCCTTAAAACAGAACACCCCGCCTAGGCGGGGTGTTTCGTGAGTTGCGACATGTCACGAAGAATTAAAACTCGTAGCGCGCCGTAACTTGCAAGGCCCACTGCGATTCGCCACGTGCTTGGCGGGTGGTGAAATCAGTTACTTGGCTGTTTACCGCATAAATGTAGCGGCCCTGTGAATCGAGACCTACGAAGTTTACGAAGCTACGGGTTTGGCCGCCATTGGCAAGGAAGGCGACTTCATCGATGCGGCCCCAGCGTTTATTGAGCATGTTGCCGACGTTGAGGATATCAACCGCGAGCACGCCTTTGTTACCCTTGAAGAAGCCGGGGATCTCTTGGCTAATACGCATGTCAATGCTGTTGGTCCAGGGGGAGAAGTCGGTATTACGCTTCGCGACACCACCGGCTGCGGCAAGCAGATTCGGCGTGGCGTTGACCAGTCCCCAGAACCGCTCTTCGTTGGTTTTGCTTGTGGCCGTATCACCCAAAAACACCACATCACCCGAGCCTGGCGCGGTAGGCACGTACATCAAGTCGTTACCGCCGTTGCCGTCACCGTTGAAATCGTTGGCGTAAACCCAGCTATAGGGTTTGCCTGAACGGCCTTCGTAGAATACGCCGACGGTGGTCTTGTAGCCGGGGAAAAAGGCTTTCGACCAGTTCATCGAGCCATTGAAGCGGTCTTTCACGAGATAGGCGGAGTTGGATGCGAGTTTGTCGTTCGGGTTAAAGGCGGCACGCGAATTCCAGTTTGAATTTGCAACCGATGAGGTCAGGCCGCTGACTTCCTTAGCCTCGGTATAGGTGTAGGAAGCAGACCATCCGAGAGACTTAAACGCGCGCCCACTCAAGGTTGCAGTCGCGAGATTGCCGCCACCTTCACGGGTACGCCCAAGTAGCGTCACGTTGCCATAGAGCGGATTGCTTAACGCACGCGTGCGTAGGCCACCTGTTGGCGTCGCGCAGGCGGTGCCGGCGGTCGTGACGGGGGCACCGGTTGCGCTCCAGCAGGCGGGATTGTAGCCGGTGAGCGCGTGAAACAATTGCCGGCCATCGGGGCCGATGCGTGTGGGCGCGCCAATGTTCAAGTGCTCATAGGTGAGCGCTGTCTCGTTACGGGTGGCGAGATACTCGAGGCTGCCCACCATGCCCCACCAAGGTAGCTCGTGTTCAAAGGCAAGGTTCGCTTTCCAGACTGAGGGCTGGCCAAGGCCTGACTCAATGAAGTCCACGTTTGCGGTGGCATTATTGCCGGGAAAGTTGGTGATCGGTGAGGCGGTGTTACCGCTGAAAATGCCGCCGGTTGCCGGGCACGCTGTGCCGGCACAGCCAACAAAGCGTGTTGCAACGCCAGTATTGGAGTACGGATTGGCCAGCCACACCGATGCCGCCGCACCTTGGAACAAACCAACACCGCCGCGCAATTGCATTGAGCGCGGGCTATCGAAGGTGTAGTTAAAGCCGAAACGCGGCTGGATCAAGTATTGGCCGTCGATGGTATTGGTGTTGTCACGCCCAAAGCCGCCGCTGGCGCGCGTGAGCGTGGTGCCAGACACGCGGCCGATCACCTCCGGCAATCCAGCCGCCGCATTGCGGATCGGTTTTTGTGACACTTCCGGCGTATCAACGCGCATACCGTAGAGGAGATTGAGGTTGCTATTGACGGCCCACGTGTCTTGTACTGCAACCCCGTAGTTTTTCATGCTGAAACGAGCGATACCGTCATTAAGCGAGCCGCCTGCAAGCGCTGGCACTTGCACCGTGTAGCTCGATGGCCGGCCAATGCGGAAGTTTTCTAGTACCGCAGCTTCTACTTGCGCGGCCGTTGCGGTACCGCAATTGATCGCACCAAAAGTATAGGTGTACACCGCTGAGCTATTCTGACAGGAGAACGTGTAGTTGCCTTTGGTATCTTGCAAAAAGGCGTTGAGGATTTTGTTATCCGAAAAATCGGTCGCAAATTTTATTTCGTGATCACCGAGCTGCCAGTTGCCGCCGAAGTAGGAATCGAATGTCTTGGTGTCGAGCACATTGGTGTGGCGGCTACGCTCGGTTCCGAAAATGATGCTTCTGGCGTTATTGGAAACCGAGGTTGGCGTGCCCGGTGGCAGCGCGCCCGCAAACAGTAAGCTCACTTGTGGCAAATCGGCATTGTTCTTGGGCACACTGTTGTAATCGCGCTGCGAGATTTTTGTCTCGGTCGAGAATGTGGGCGTCCAGTCGGCAAACCACTGCCCCACCACGGTATCGATGGTTTTGGCTTGGGTGTACCAGTGTGAGCTCAACGAAACGGAGGTGGCGTTTAGACCAGGATAGATCGGCTCAGCTTGCTCAGTTTTGGTCACACGAAGACTCGCGCGGTGCTTCGCGCTAATGTTCCAATCGAGTTTGATCAGTGCGTCTTTAATCCGCACTTCGGTGTCAGCCGCACCGGGTGCGCCGATGTTGATACTGTATCGGCTGGTGGCGAGTGCTTGTGCGCTTGCGATTGCGGACGGCGTAATACCGGCGACGGTAATCGTCGAGCTACCGAGCGGGCCGACCGATGGCGCAATGCTCAAGCGCTTTTGATCTTCATAGGCCAAAAAGAAGAATAAATTGTCTTTAATGATTGGCCCGCCGAGCGTGACACCGGCTGTCTGCTCTTTCAAGGGTGGCGCATCAAAATAGGTATTCGCCGCGCGGCTGTAGCGCTTCCCGCTCCAGTCTTGGTCGCGGTACACGTACGAAACCGAACCTTTAAGCGTATTCGTGCCCGACTTCGTCACGGCGTTGATACCGCCGCCGGTGTAGCCGGTTTGCGTTACGTCGTAGTTGGAAACGTTCACCTGCACCGATTGAATCGCATCAATCGAGATCGGCTGCTTTAACGTTGGCAGGTTGTTGGACTCCAAGCCGAACGTGTCGCTAATACCCACGCCGTCGATGGTGATTTTATTGAATCGCGAATTTTGCCCCCCAACGGAAATTTCGCCGCGCTCTTTATCAGTCTGAGAAACACGAGCATCGCTACGTGCGTAGTCTTGCAAATTACGCTGAATCGAGGCAAACGCATCGAGCTCTTGGCGACCGATGCTAGTACCCGCGCCCATCGCGGTGGGGTTGAAATTATCTGCGGCAGTACGCGTGCCAGAAACAACGATCTTATCGACGACTTGTGTGTTGTTTAACTTGCTATCAAGCGTCGCGGTTTCGGCGAGCGTTAGGTAAATGTTTTCACGCTTATCGGTCACGCCACCTTTGGTGATGGTGATGGTGTAAGGCCCACCCACGCGCAGGCCGCGCGCGGAGTAGCGGCCGTCGGCATCCGTCGTTGCGTTGCTCGATGAGCCAGAGTCTTTATGCACGATGGTGACCGAGGCACCGGCAATGGCTTTGCCATCACCACCCGTCACGCGCCCGCCGATAGCGGACGTGGTGTTTTGTGCCAAGGCGGGTGCTGCGGCTAACGCTAGCGCCAAGCTGACCGCGAGCGTAGAAAGACGCTGCCGATTAGGTTTCATCATGTTGTGACTCCGAATAATGAGTGGGTGAGGGGGTAAAAATGAGGTTGGGCAAAGCGAAAATCTAACGTGAAATTATGACGGATTCATGACCGCAATGAAACAGGCTTTGAGACACGATGCTTCGTAAAAAAATAAAGCGAATGGCGACAAGGGCTTGCGCTAGGTTCTTGATTGACTGCGCGAAGTTACGCCGTGCTTGCGAGCGTGATATTTGAAAATGGATGTTGCAAGGTTACAACATGCCAAGCTCGGCTCGGGGCCACGAAACGAGCAGAACTCTAATAACGGCGAGGGTTTTCAGGCTATAAAGGCTTTTAAAGCTTTTAAAGCTTTTAAGGCCTATTTTGTTGCCTGCCGGTGAGCTAAGGCGACATTCACGGCAAACGGCGCGCCACGATTGCCCAGCTAGTTTTTGCGTGTGATGCGCCCGACGGCGGGTGGCGCTAAGGGCGAATTGGCGGCCAGATACGCGTCGAGCGCTTCTACATCCATCATGCCCGTCACACGCTCGGTGCCGCCAGAAAATAGCGTTTGCCCATCGCCGCCGCTGGCTAAAAATCCATTCGCGGTAACCCGATATTGCAGCGCACTTTCGACCACCATGCCGTTGACCTTCATGCTCTCGGCGATCACACGATCGCCCTTGGCGCGCGCGCTGTCGTAGGTGTAGCTAAAGCCGCGCGAAACGCTCATGGGGCGTGCGCGTTCACCGGCAAACTGTTGCTCCAAAATCGCTTTGAGTTGCTTGCCCGTAACCGTCATGGTGATAAGCTCATTGCTAAACGGCTGGGTGCGAAAAATCGTGCCGTAGGTGACTGAGCCGTCCGCTTCGGCAATGATCGGCGCGCGCAGGCCGCCGGGGTTCATGAAGGCGATGACGGCCCCACCATTGTCTGGCTGGGCGGTGGCGGCTAACTGCGCGTCGGCAATCACATTGCCGAGCGTGGATTCGCCAGCCGCATTGGCAACCGGGGTGAGCTCGCGGACAATCTTGCCGACGATGCGATTTTCGAGCGGTGTGGCGAGCTTGGAGTAGGCTTCGACGTGGGCGGTTAAGCGTGGGTCTTTTTCGCCGTCCGGTTTCACGATATGGTTTTGCGCGCGCTTATTGGTAATGGTGCCCGTGGCGGGGTCGAGCGTGAGATCAATTTCAGTGACTAAGGTGCCGTAGCTACCAGCGCTGGTGACAAGCTTATCGCCCACATTGCAGATGTAGTAGCGGTGGGTGTGGCCTTCAACGACGACCGATATTTCTGGCGGAAATTTCTCCGCGATCTCGCGGCCCCGGCCTTTGAAATCGACGCATTCGTTAATGCCACCGGTTTGCTCGCCGCCTTCGTGCATCACCACGACAAATGCATTCACACCTTGCGCTTTGAGTTCGGGAAGTAATTTGTTGACCGTCGCCACTTCGTCTTGAAACGTGAAGCCATCGGTGGCACCAGCGCGCACGATGCCGGGCGTGCCGCGTAATGTCATGCCGAGGAAGGCAACTTTCACACCGTTAAATGTTTTGATGCCGTAGGCGGGGAATAACGTTTTGCCCGTCGCGGTTTCGGTCACGTTGGCGGCGAGAATGCCGAATTTTGCGCCCGCGTAATCGGGGCGGCCACCGCAATCGGGCTTTTGTGTTTTGGCATCTTTCGCACAGCCGCCCGCTTGCAAGCGCTTTAAGTGGGCGATGCCGTAATCAAATTCATGGTTGCCCACCGAATGAAAATCAATGCCGATGATGTTCATGGCTTCGATGGTTGGCTCGTCTTTGAAAAGCGACGAGAGCAGCGGTGTGGCCCCCACCATGTCGCCGCCGGTAAGAACCGCATTAAGTGGGTTTTTGGCTTTTAAGCCCGCAATCACGGCCGCAAATTGCTCCACGCCCCCGGCGGGCTCAAAGCGTAATCCGGTTGGTTTTGACGCGTCCGCTATCGGCACGCGTAGCGAGGGTGTACGCAAGTTGCCATGAAAATCGTTGAACGCAATGAGCTTGATGTCGAACGGCTTTTGCAGCTGCGGCACCGGTGCGAGCGTGCGCGTGGGCGCTTGCGGCGCAACGCTCGGCGCGACCGGTGCAAGCGCACACGAGGCCAATGCGAGTGCGGACAACGAAATGGAAAGGGCGGTTGGTAGTTTCATGATTCGCAGTGAGTGTGCGTGGAGATATATCTCGGCAACAACCGGTAGATTGTGTCACGAGCCAAAAGCTGGCGATGATACGCCAACTGTTGCTTTGAAACAGTGTGGCGCAAAAGTAGCTTTGGGCGATAATGCAGAGCGCTTTTTTCGCTTTGACTTCACGTTACGCCTTACATCAGACCAAATCAAGGGAGTTACCGCCATGATGCTTGCCCTTCAGAGCCTGTTCGGCTTTTTTGCGCTGTTCGCGTTTGCCTGGGCGATCTCGGAAAAACGCAACGTCATCTCGTGGCGCACGGTGATCGGCGCGGTTTTGTTGCAAATTGTGTTGTTTATTGTGATGTTCAAATTTCCGTGGTTTCGTGAAGTGAGCGAGGTGCTCAATAACGGCCTGAACGGCATCGCGAGTGCAACCAAAGAAGGCACCAAATTTGTTTTCGGCTATATCGGTGGCGGTGATACGCCGTTTAAGGTCGAGGCCCCGCAAAATGGTTTCGTGCTCGCCACCATGGCGCTGCCGCTGGTGATTGTGGTGTCGGCGCTTTCGTCGCT
>JAYVGG010000223.1:0-24726 GCA_043772475.1 Burkholderiales bacterium | reverse complement strand
CTGGCATACGGCACGCGGATCTCGTGCAGGCAATCTTGAAACGCCATGATGCCAAGGCCCACCGGGCGATGGCGCAGATTGGAGTCGCGCGCTTTTTTGACTGCGTAGTAATTAATGTCGATCACGTTATCGAGCATCCGCATCGCGGTGGTGATGGTGCGCTTGAGTTTTTCGTGATCGAGCGCGCCGTCTTTCATGTGCGCGATGAGATTCACCGAGCCCAGATTACAGACCGCGATTTCGCTCTCGTTGGTGTTGAGCGTGATCTCGGTGCAGAGGTTGGACGAATGCACCACGCCGACGTGATTTTGTGGCGAGCGGATATTGCACGGGTCTTTGAAGGTAATCCACGGGTGGCCGGTTTCAAAGAGCATGGAAAGCATCTTGCGCCAGAGTGTTAAGGCGGCCACTTTCTTGAAAAGCTTCATCTCGCCGCGCGCGGCTTTGGCCTCGTAGCCTAGATAGGCCACTTCAAACGCCTTGCCAAATTTATCGTGCAAATCGGGCGCATCAGAGGGCGAGAATAAGGTCCACTCGCCGCCTTCCATGACGCGCTTCATGAACATATCGGGAATCCAGTTCGAGGTATTCATGTCGTGCGTACGGCGCCGATCGTCACCGGTATTTTTGCGCAATTCCAAAAATTCTTCGATATCCAAGTGCCACGTTTCAAGGTATGCACAGACCGCACCTTTACGCTTGCCGCCTTGGTTTACGGCAACAGCCGTATCGTTCACCACCTTCAAGAACGGCACCACGCCTTGTGATTTGCCGTTGGTGCCCTTGATGTAGCTGCCCAGCGCGCGCACAGGAGTCCAATCATTACCGAGGCCGCCGGCAAATTTAGAAAGCAACGCGTTTTCTTTGAGCGCTTCGTAAATGCCGTCAAGATCGTCCGCCACTGTCGTCAAATAGCATGACGAAAGCTGCGAGCGGCGCGTACCGGAATTAAACAAAGTTGGCGTGGACGACATAAAATCGAACGTGGAAAGCACGTTGTAAAACTCAATCGCACGCGCTTCACGGTCGACTTCATTGAGCGACAAGCCCATCGCCACGCGCATGAAAAACGCCTGCGGCATTTCGATGCGGGCTTCTTCGATGTGCAAAAAATAACGGTCGTATAAGGTTTGCAAACCCAAGTAGGTGAATTGCCCATCGCGATCTGCTTTCAAGGCTTCACCCAGTTTTTTCAGATCGTACTGCGCCAAGCGCTCGTCGAGTAGCTCGGCGGCAATGCCGCGCTTAATGTATTGGGGGAAATACTCGGCGTAACGGGTCGCCATTTCGGCGGAGCTGATTTCTTCGCCCACGACTTCTTTGCGAATTGAGTGCATCAGTAAGCGGGACGTGACCTTGGTGTAAGCCGGGTCTTTTTCGATCAAGGCGCGCGCAGCCAAGGTGGCCGCTTTAAAGACTTCTTCTTGCGGTACGCCATCGTATAAATCACGCAGGGTGGCGTCAAAAATACCGCGTGGCTCGACGTAGGCACCGAGGCCATCACAGGCGGATTGGATGAGCGCAAAGAGCGCATCGGTATCAAGTGGGCGGTGACCGCCATCAATCGAGACATTAATAACCGGCGCATCCACCACAGGGGCGGCGGCAATTTTGGCTTGGGCGCGCTCGGTCGCGCGCTGATCGCGATAGAGCACAAACGCGCGCGCTACCGCGTGGTGGCCGCCACGCATCAGCGAAAGCTCAACCGCGTCTTGGATGTCTTCGATATGAAACATGCCGCCGTTCGGGTGGCTGCGGGTGAGGGACTTCACGACTTGGTCGGTTAAGGTCGCAACAATATCGCGCACCCGTGCCGATGCGGCACCCTGCCCGCCTTCGACGGCGAGAAACGATTTAGTCAACGCAATCGCGATCTTGTCTGGCGAAAACGGCGCTACCGAGCCGTTACGACGAATTGTTTTGTAATCGGCGTAGCGGTCAGCCACACGCGACTCGGCGGCGGCCGTATCAAAAACAGTGCCCCCCAAGGTCGTTGCGGGGTGGGTTGTCGCGGATTTCGCGGATTGGGTATCGACACCAAGGCGCATAGTCACTCTCCTGTTATCTTGCTTTTAGTTTAAATTCAATGAGTTACCCGAAGTCGCGACATCACGCAGGCATTTCTGGTGACGACACGCCGAGCGAGGCCGCGCCGCCAGATGCGAAGATATCCACAAGATACCCCCAGCATGTCCTAACACTTCCCACTTAGTTAAGAACAGAAATACCCACAGACCACACAATAGGTAGTGCTATGTCGGGTGAAGACGCACTATATCCTGCGCTTTCTGGAATTTGCAACAGTAATTTTTTTTATTGAAATTATCGTGAAAAAACAAGCACTTCAAGCGCGAAATGACGCCTAAAAAACAGGCACACGTTAAAGTGATTTGTGAAGTTGGGGCAGGCCAATAAAGCACGCGCGTTTTCACCGAAAAAAACGTCAAGATGCCCGTCGATACTAGGGTTTTGCGCGGAGATCGCAAGCTACATGTGCCGTAAAAAAAGGCATGGGCGCGGCATTACCCGCAGCCAAATGCGGCAATCGGCGTAAAAAATCGTTATTCGATACCGAGCCTATCGAGGCGGTAGCGTAACGACCGAAAGGTGATGCCGAGCACCTTGGCCGCTGCGGTTTTATTGGACCTAGTTTGCTCGAGCGCTTTCAGGATTTGTAGACGTTCAAGTTGATCTAGGTACTCGTGCAGCGGCACCTGCCGCTCACCCGCTATATCGCTGCCGGTTGCTTCCGGGCTGCTATCCATTTCGGTGAGGTAGAGATCATCCTTGCTCACCACTTTGCCATCGCAGAGCGCGACCGCGCGCTCGAGAATATTTTCAAGCTCGCGCACGTTACCGGGGTAGTCGTAATCCATCAGCGCATTGTTCGCCTCTGCCGTTAATGCGGGCACGGCCAAGCCGTTTTGCGCGCATAGGTTGGCGAGTAATTGCGCCACCAGCAGTGGCACATCCTCGGGAATCTCGCGCAGGCTCGGCATTTTGAGCTCGATCACGTTGAGCCGATAAAATAAATCCTGACGAAATTCTCCCGCCGCCACTTTCTCAGGCAGCTTTTTATGCGTCGCCGAAATGATCCGAAAATCAACCGGCACTTCGGCGGTTTCGCCTAACTTTCGCACCTTTTTTTCTTGGATCACCCGGAGTAATTTCACCTGCATTAAGAGCGGCAAATCACCCACCTCATCAAGAAATAGCGTGCCACCTTGCGCGGCTTGAAGAAAACCATCGCGATCGGTATCAGCCCCCGTAAAGGCACCTTTGCGATAGCCAAAAAATTCACTTTCCATGAGATTTTCTGGAATCGCGCCGCAGTTCACGGCCACAAAGGCGGCATCCCTTCGCGTGGAGCCGGCGTGAATCAAGCGCGCGGCGACTTCTTTACCGCTGCCCGATTCGCCCGCAATAAACACCGGCGCTTGACTACGCGACAGTTTGCCGATCATCTCGCGCGCGCGCGCGATCGGGGCCGAGTCGCCGAGTAGCTGTGGGGTGTCGCTGCCGATGGGCAAGCTCTCCTTCTTTTTTTTGTCGCCGCGCTCCACCGATTTCGGCAAATTCAGCGCCGACGTAATCACTTCTTTAAGCTGCCTAAGCTGAATGGGCTTCGACAAATAGTCGAACGCACCGCTCTTTAAGGCCGCCACCGCGTTTTCGGTGCTGCCATAGGCGGTAATGACGGCAACGGGTGTGTTGCCGTAGTTGGCACCGACGTGGGCGAGTACCCCGAGGCCATCGCCATCGGGAAGCCGCATATCGGTTAGGCACAAATCAAAGCTGCGCTCAGAAAGCCTCGCGAACGCCTCTTCGCAGGTGGCCGCCGTCTCGGCCTCAATGCCCATCCGCATGAGGGTCAGCACAATGAGCTCCCGGATGTCGGCTTCGTCATCCACAACCAAAACGAATTTAGTGGCCATAACTTTTCAAATTTTTCGATTAGGCTTTTAACATACTCAAACGAAATGTCGCGCCTGCGAGCGGCGCGGCATCGGTAATGTACTCCAAGCGCGCGCCGTTGACGTCAGCGAGCTCGCGTGCCACGTAAAGCCCCAAGCCGGTGCCTTGCGAATCGGTGGTGAAAAAGGGCTCAAACAGATGCGGCAACGCCTCAACCGCCACGCCGCTGCCGTTGTCACAGACATATAAGCCAATCCGATCCCCCGGCTCAAGGCCCAAGCGAATGAGCACGCTGCCCATGGTTTTGTCGCCGTGCCGATAGGCGTTACGCGTGAGATTCCACAGAACTTGGTCAAAATGGCCGCGATCAAATACGAGGCGCGCGCACTCACCCGCTTCGACGCGCACCGCCCCCATTCCCACTTTTTCATTCGCACAAAAATCGAGCACGAATTGATTTAGGTAAGCCGCGCCATCAATCGGTTCTGGGTGCGCGCGGTCACGCCGATTCAGATACAACACCTCTTGCACCATGCGATCTAAGCGCTGACTATTTTCCGAAATAATCGTCAAGAGTCGCGTGTCGGCCACCGTGCGCGAGGTGTCGTCTTGCAAGAGCTCGGCGGCGTGATTGATCGAGGAAAGCGGGTTGCGAATTTCGTGGGCGATGCTCGCCGTCAAGCGGCCGAGTGCCACCAGTTTCATCTGCTGCGCTTGCAGCCGGATGCGCCCCGCGTCTTCGATAAACACCACCGTCGGGCAGGTAGCGCGACGATCATCGTCTCCAATGGCGACGAAGCGAACTTGAAAATCTTTTTGCGTGCGCGCGTCGTGGGTCATCGGGAAAATTCGCCCGCGATCAAGCCGCCATTGGGTCAGCAGCACGGCCAATTGTGGGGCGGCATCGGCTAAGGTGCGCCCGTTGGCATCCGCCAAGCCGCTAATCATGGCCTCACTTTGCGGGTTGTGCTGGCGAATCAGCCCGGCTTCGTCGACCACGACAAAACCATCCTGTATATCGCGGATCACGATTTCGTTAATTTGCGCGAGATTGGCCAAATCGACGCTACCCTCAATCGCCGCCTGTTCGGCACCACGCGCGTATTTGGTGAGCGAGTGGCTTAAGCCCGCCATCGCGAAATAGCCCGCCGCGAGTAGCCCAGTGGGCACAAAATCATTGGCCGGTGCGGCCTGCGTCACGAACTGCCAAACCTGCTCAGCTAGGATGCCAATGCTGGCGAGCGCCGCATGAAAATAGGCCATACGCCCGCGTGACACGAGCCCCGCTGCCGCCAGTGAGCCAAAGAGCAAGAGGCCGATCCCGCTACGCACGCCGCCGGACGCGTACATGATGAGCGTGAGCGAGACGACATCGGCTACCACTTGCGCGCTTAGGTGGAGCTGGTGGGTGATCGCGCGTAGGCGCGCTGCCAAGAACAAAATGATGCTGACGGCAAGAAAGCTGATGGTGGCCGCAGCCGCGACGCGGGGCGCGTAGGTGCCAATCAACTGAAAGCGTGACAGCCCCCAAAACGCCCACACAAACACCAACGCAATCGCCACCCGCACCACGCAAAACGAGACCAGTGAGCGCCAAATATCGGATTCCGAGGTTGGTAGAAAAACCCCCCGACGTTGAAACCCGCTGCGGCTATCCACGCGGGCGATGACCACAGTGTGCCGGCTCGCGGCAGCCAAGCTTGCCGTCCGTTGAGACGCTATCGGATTCGGGCATGTGGACACCGCAGAGGCCACATTGCACCATGCGCTCGGGTGCGCCTAGCGGGGTCTTGGGCTTCACGTCTTGGTCGCGCTCGGGCTCGCCGGGTCTTGCGGTTTTTTTGCCGAAACCCTTGAATAAAAACCAGCCCAATAGTGCGGTGATGATGACAAAGAAAATTTTTCCCATGCGGGACACCTCCAAACGAGGAGCCTATGCTAACGCAACCGCCGGGCACGCACCGAACGGTTTATTTTTCGACAAACGCACGCTCGATCACGAAATGCCCGGGCGAGGCCATGTGGCCTTCGATTCCAGCCTTTTCGATCATCATGGCTTTGAGATCTTTCAGCATCTCGGGGCTACCGCAAATCATGACGCGGTCGCGCGCCATATCGAAGCCCGCCAGCCCCAGATCACGCGCCAGCTCGCCGCTGCCAAGTAAGGTGGTGACGCGCCCTTGATTGCGAAACGATTCGCGCGTTACCGTTGGGTAGTATTTTAATTTTGCGCGTACGAGCTCGCCGAAAAATTCGTTATTTGGTAGCTCTTTTTCGATCAATGTATCGTAGGCTAATTCCGCCACATGGCGCGTGCCGTGCACCAGCACCACGTGCTCAAAATGCTCGTAGGTTTCTGGGTCTTTGATGATGCTCATAAAGGGAGCCATGCCGGTGCCCGTCGAGAGCAGGTAGAGATTGCGGCCCGGCAGGAGATTGGCAAGAATTAAAGTGCCCACCGCTTTGCTATTCACGTGCAGCGTATCGCCGACTTTCAGGTGTTGTAGGCGCGAGGTGAGCGGGCCTGCGGGCACTTTGATGCTGTAAAACTCAAGATGCTCGTCGTAATTGGCGCTCACCATGCTGTACGCACGCATCAAGGGCTTGCCGTCGATTTCGATGCCAATCATGGTGAATTGACCGTTGAGAAACCGAAATGATGGGTCACGCGTGGTGGTGAAACTAAAGAGCGTGTCGGTCCAGTGGTGAACAGAAAGTACGGTTTCCAGAAAATGGGTGGCCATGCGTTTGCAATCAAAAATTAAGCAGGGAAAAAACAAAGCCTGTGCAGACACAGGCTTGTCAAAATCATCGTGCGGGGTGGCGCAATGTTAGTAACGCCTATCCACCGCAAACGCACACAATTCTAGCAGAGCAGCCCGGTGAACAGATTCGCCAGCGCCTTGGTAGCGGGCCAGCGCGGCACGCGCCAGATCAGCCTCGCGGGCCGCAGCAGCACGCGCATAATCAAGCGCCCCGCTTTCGCGAATCGCCTGAAGAACCGCGTCAATGTTAGGGTTTTTACTTTGCTCAATGGCCGCACGGATCAATTTTTGTTGTGCGGGCGTGCCGTTTTTTAGGACAAAAATCAGCGGTAAGGTGGGCTTCCCTTCGGCTAAATCGTCACCGACATTTTTGCCCGTCTCCACATTGTCACCGGCGTAATCGAGCACGTCGTCGATCAACTGAAAGGCCGTTCCCACATGCGTGCCGTAGTCGGCGAGTGCGGCTTCATCGGCGGCGGTGGCATGACCCAAGATGGCCCCCACGCGGCAACCGGCCTCAAAAAGCTTGGCCGTTTTGTAGCGCACCACGCGCAGATACGCTTCCTCGCTCGTGTCAGCGTCACCCACGTTCATGAGCTGCAAAACTTCGCCTTCCGAAATCACATTGGTCGCCGCTGCCATCACGCCCATGACGGGCATCGAGCCTACTTCCACCATCATTTCAAAGGCGCGTGAGTAGAGAAAATCGCCCACCAGCACGCTGGCGGCATTGCCAAAGGCGGCGTTCGCCGTCGCCCGGCCACGGCGCAGGGCAGATTCATCCACCACATCGTCGTGCAGCAAGGTGGCGGTGTGAATAAACTCGATCACGGCGGCCATTTGCTGCGTGTGGGCGGCGGGTGCCCCGGCGAGCTTGCCGGTTAAGGCTACCAAGGCGGGGCGCAGTCGCTTACCGCCCGCGCCAATAATGTATTCGGCGATTTGGTTAATGAGCGCGACTTCCGAGCCCAAGCGCTCGCGAATCACGGCATCAATGGCGGCGAGATCGGGGGCAATCGTGGCGCGGATTTGGTCTAGCGAGGGGCTTACGGGTGACATCATGGAAAAGGAGCCAAATGAGCAAAACGGGAGATTGCTGGGCAAAATAGCCAAAACCACCCGCCAAGAGCGCGCTAACAGCCTGTTTTTAGACAAAAAGTTAGGTTGACCGACGGGCTTTGGGCTCGTATAATAGCGGGTTCATCCAACAGATTGCGAACATTGCATTTAACGTTCCGTGTGGCGGGTGAATTTTATAGTCGAATTATTCTAGGAGTTTAACCATGTATGCGGTCATAAAAACCGGCGGGAAGCAGTACCGAGTCCAGGCTGGTGAAAAAATTAAAGTAGAACAGATACCGGCAGACGTGGGCGCACAGATCGTTCTCGATCAAGTGTTGATGGTCGGTACGGGTGAAACCGTGACCATCGGCAAACCGCTCATCGCGGGTGCCTCAGTCAGTGCTACCGTTGTCTCCCAAGGGCGTGCCGATAAGGTTCGCATTTTCAAGATGCGTCGTCGTAAGCACTACCAAAAGCATCAAGGCCACCGTCAGAATTACACCGAGATTCAAATCGGTGAAATTTCGGCGAAGTAAGGAGATAACTCATGGCACATAAGAAAGCAGGCGGCAGTTCACGTAACGGTCGCGATTCAGAATCAAAGCGCCTGGGCGTAAAAGCTTACGGTGGTGAGTTGATTCCCGCTGGTTCGATCATCGTGCGTCAGCGCGGGACCGAATTCCACGCTGGTGACAACGTCGGCATGGGCAAGGATCACACCTTGTTCGCACTCAAAACCGGCAAAGTCGCATTCGCGATCAAGGGCGAGAAAAAGCGCCGTACCATCAGCATCCTCGCCGCGTAATTATTACGGCTTGGCGCACAAAGCCCCGGGGATTTCTTCGGGGCTTTTTTATTCCTGAGTGAGTTATGAAATTTATTGACGAAGCCCGTATCGAAGTTCACGCTGGTGACGGCGGCAACGGCTCGGCCTCGATGCGCCGTGAGAAATACATCGCCTTTGGTGGCCCCGATGGCGGCGATGGCGGGCGCGGCGGCTCGATCTACGTGGAAGCGGATGTCAATATCAATACCCTCGTCGATTACCGCTTCACGCGCATCTTTCGCGCGAAAGGTGGTGAGTCCGGGCGCGGGGCGGATTGCAATGGCCGCGGTGCCGACGACATCACGCTACGTGTGCCCGTTGGCACCGTGATTAAAGATTTAGCGACCGATGCGGTCGTGGCCGATCTCGCGAGCGACAAAGCGCGCGTGCGCGTAGCCGAAGGCGGGCGCGGTGGCTTGGGAAATTTGCATTTCAAATCGAGTACCAACCGTGCCCCGAAACAATTCACGCGAGGACTTGAGGGCGAAACACGCGAACTCTATTTGGAACTAAAAGTACTGGCCGATGTGGGCTTACTCGGGATGCCGAACGCCGGTAAATCCACCTTCATTCGCGCGGTATCTGCCGCGCGCCCGAAAGTAGCCGATTACCCTTTCACCACGCTGCACCCAAACCTAGGCGTGGTGCGGGTTTCGGACAATAAGAGCTTTGTGATTGCCGACGTGCCGGGCTTGATTGAAGGGGCCGCCGAAGGGGCAGGGCTCGGGCATCAATTCTTAAAACATTTGCAGCGCACGCATTTGCTACTGCATCTGATTGATCTCGCCCCCTTTGACGAAGAGATCGACATCGCCAAAGAAGCGAAGGCCATTGCGAACGAGCTCAAAAAATACGATCAAACGCTATTCGATAAGCCACGCTGGTTGATTTTGAATAAAGCCGATTTGCTCGAACCTGCCGAAGCGCAAAAGCGCGTGAAGGCCATCGTCAAGGCGCTGAAGTGGAAAGCGCCGTTTTTCTTAATTTCGGCGATGAAAACCGACGGCTGCCGTGAGCTCACGTATGCGATCATGGATCATATTACGGCGTGGAAAGAAGCACAAAACGTCGACGCATAAATCGCCAAACCCCGCGCCAATAAAAGACTTTCAGCATGTCGTCTCCCAAAAAATTCGTCGTCAAAATTGGCTCCACCCTCATCACCAATAATGGTGTTGGGGTCGATCACGCACAGATCCGCGACTGGGTGCGGCAAATCGCTGCCCTCACCCGCGACGGCCACGAGGTGCTGCTGGTGTCATCGGGCGCGATAGCCGAAGGCATGCAGCGGCTCGGCTGGAAAACCCGCCCGCATGAAGTGAATCAACTGCAAGCGGCCGCAGCCGTGGGGCAAATGGGCTTGGTGCAAGTTTACGAAACCGCATTTCGCGAGCACGGGCTTGGCACCGCACAGATTTTACTCACGCATGATGATCTGGCGGACCGCAAGCGTTACCTGAACGCACGCTCAACCCTCACCACCTTGCTCGATCTTCACATCGTGCCGGTGATTAACGAAAACGATACCGTGGTCACCGACGAAATAAAATTTGGCGACAATGATACGCTGGCCGCCCTCGTCACCAATTTAATGGATGCCGATACGCTCATCATCCTCACCGATCAGCAGGGGCTTTTCACTGCCGACCCGCGCAAGGATGCGAGCGCCACCTTAGTTGCCAACGCGCGCGCGGGCGACACCGCCCTCGAAGCCATGGCCGGTGGCAGTGGCTCAGCGATTGGGCGTGGTGGAATGCTGACTAAAATTCTTGCCGCGAAACGTGCCGCGATGTCGGGGGCCGACACGGTGATTGCCTATGGGCGTGAGGCCGATGTGCTGCAACGCTTGGCGAAAGACGAAGCCATTGGCACGCGCTTAACCGCTGCGTCACTTTCTCTGGCCGCAAAAAAAACGTGGCTTGCGGGCCACCTGAACATCACCGGTCGCGTGTTGCTGGACGCCGGTGCCGCGCGAGCACTTACCGAAGACGGCAAGAGCTTGCTGCCGATTGGCGTACGCGCCATTGAGGGCGTATTTGATCGCGGCGAAATGGTGAGCTGTATTGCGCCCGATGGTCGCGAAATTGCGCGCGGGCTTATTAACTATCCGTCCATTGAGGCGATAAAATTAGTACGCTTGCCCACCTCTGACATTGAAGCGGCGCTTGGCTATATCGCCGAGCCTGAGCTTATTCATCGTAATAATCTTGTACTCACCACGAGCTGAGCCTATGACAAGCCCCCTCCTCCACCCGGCCTGGCAAACACTGACAACGCTCGCCGCAAATCGCCGCAGCGGCTTCCCGCACACCGAGAGCGCTATTTCGAGCTTCACGGCAGCGGGAATTTACTTTGATTTTCAGCGCCAGGCGATTGATGCGCCAGCACTTGCAGCACTCACCCAGCTTGCTACTGAGGCCAAGATTGAAGCACGTCGTGACGCGCTCTACGCGGGGGCTTTAGTCAATACCACCGAAGCACGCCCGGCCTTGCACACGGCGCTGCGCGACTCCGCTGGCACGAGCGCGCTTGGCGCCGAGATCGCACACCAACTTGCCCGCGTGAAAAAATTTAGCGACGCTGTTCGGCGTGGTGCCTTGCGCGGCGTATCCGATCAAAAATTCACCGACGTCGTCAACATCGGTATCGGCGGCTCGCTCTTGGGTCCTCGGCTTGTGTGTAGTGCGCTGGCGCGATTTGCGGACGGCCCACGCGTACATTTTTTATCAAATGTCGATGGCGCGCATCTGACTGACATATTGAAATCACTCAACCCCGCAACGACGCTCTTTGCGGTTACCTCCAAAACCTTCACCACCGACGAAACCAACACCAACGCACACTCCGCCGAAGCCTGGCTCGCAGCCGGGGTTGGCGGTGAGCCCGAGGTAAAGGCAAAACACTTTGTCGCCATTACGGCGAACGTGGCAGAGGCAAAAAAACAAGGCTACCGAGACGCGCAAATTTTTTCATTTTGGGATGGGGTCGGGGGCCGCTTTTCGCTTTGGTCTACCGTCGGCATCGCGATCGCGCTCTCGGCGGGCTACGAAAATTTTCAGCGCTTACTCGACGGCGCGCACGCGATGGATCAACATTTTGCGACAGCGCCGATTACCCAAAACGCGCCGATGATGTTGGGGCTGATCGGTGTTTGGAATCGAAATTTTTGTGGCATCCATGCTCACGCAATCTTGCCCTATGCCCAGCGCCTCTCGCTCTTGCCGCGCCATTTACAGCAGCTCGAAATGGAATCCAACGGTAAGTCTGTCGATCTTGACGGCAAGCGCATCACCTACCCTACCTGCCCGGTGATTTTTGGCGAGGCGGGCACCAATGGGCAGCACTCGTTTCATCAGCTTCTTCACCAAGGCAGTGATCTCATTTCAGCCGACGTGATTATGGTGGCCGAGCGCGAGAGCAGCTTGGCGACGCACCACCAAAAATTACTCGCACACGCCTTAGCGCAAGCCGACGCTTTTTGGTACGGCAAATCTTACGACGCGGTGTTTACAGAGCTGACACAATTAGCGGCGATTGAGCGCACCAAAATGGCCGAACACCGCACCCACCCTGGCTCTCGGCCGGTTAGTGTGATTGCGCTGCCGATGCTAGATGCGTTCTCGCTAGGCGCCTTGATAGCGCTTTATGAGCACAAAGTTTTTGTGCAAGGGATAATATGGAACGTGAATTCGTTTGACCAATGGGGCGTTGAGCTCGGTAAAGTGATCGCAAAATCATTGCTCCCCTTGGTGATAGATCCCGATGCGCCCGCACCCACACACTTACGCGAACTCTTACACTTCCTTACTCACCCTACCGCCTAACCTTCATGGCTACCTTCCACCAACTACTCAACGCACTTGACGAGCCGATGCTCGAAATCAATGCGATGGGTAGGGTCGTTTTTTTGACTACGCGTGCCGAGGCGATGCTGGGCATTACGGTCGGCGAAAACGTGACGAGCGCGGTTTCTTCTTGGTGCCGTCCCAAGTTTGAGCACGCGCTTGATCGTATCCGCGAGGGGGTGACGCTGAGTACCACGGTCGAGATTTCGTTTGGCGAAGATAACGTAGCCGCCACGACGCTCGAGGCCAAGCTGGCTAGTGTGGCGCGCGACGGCGCAAAGTCGATGGCGGTGGCCATGTGGCTGCGCGATTTAAGCCAAGAAAAAGCGCACGAAAATGCAGCCCTCGTGCAGGGCTCCCATCTTCTTGATCTGGTTGAAACCACCTCTGACGGCTGTGTAATCGAGAGCGCCACGGGCACGGTTGAAATGGTCAACGTGGCATTTTGCGTCTTGTTCGGCATCAACGCGGCCCCGCAATCACTCATCGGTATGTCGTGCTTAGCCTTATTTGTTGAAGCCTCGCGCGCCACCGGCACCGACGATGCGCCCGACTACCCCGAGCTCGATGAGAGTGCGTCCGCAGAGCGAGGTTTTCCACTCAAAGACGGCCGCTCGGTGATGCAGTACATTCATCCCGCTGAAGGCGACACCGGTATTGCCGGGCGGCTCCACGTCTTTCGTCTCAAAGGTAAGCGCGACCTGCCAGACGCACGCGCCGGCACCATTACCGCAGCACAGATGCTGCTCATGGAGCGCATTGCGGAAGATCTGGCTCTCACGGTCGAGGGCACCGGGCGCGCGATTCGGCGTACCGAGCAAATCGATCTGCCGAGCACGGTGGCCAATCAGTTTCGCTACATCGCCAACGCAGCAAGCTCGGCACTCACGGCTATTTCTGATTTGCTTGATTTCTCGCGTGTCGAAAGTAACCTCATCACGCTTGATGTGATCGAGTTTGGCTTACGCAGCCATATTGCGATCATGCTGGATCGGGTCGTGCCGGCTGCTGACGCGCGCAACGTGCAGCTGCGGGTACGCATTGAGCAAGATGTGCCGGAGCGATTAGTGGGCGATGGCCCGCGCCTGATGCTGTGCCTACGGAGCCTGCTCGAAAGTGCCATGCCGCCGGTGGGGCAGGTTGGCGGCGGCGAGCTGACGCTGTCGATTGCGCCCGAATATGCAAGCGAGGAGGTGATCCACTTACGCTTCGGTATTGAACACGCGTGCCCGAAGGGCGTGGTTCGCCAAAAGAGCCTATCGTCGGCCAACACGATGCAGATTGCCCTGGCGCGCCAGATCGCACGGGCGCTCGCAGGCGATCAAGGCGAGGGCAAAATTGAGCAGCGCGAGCGCAAAGACGCGATCGAATTTCATTTCACGGCGGCCATGCCCTACCAGCGTGTAAGCGAAGCCTTTGTGCGGCCAAATTATTTCACGCTCACGGGCCTCCCGTTATTGATTGTCAGCCCCGATGCGAACGAGCGGCATATGCTGGCACAGCATTGTCAAAGCTGGCGATTACTGCCGCGCGAGGCTGATAACGCTGAAATGGCGCTATTTTTGCTCACCAATGCCTCACGTGCCGGGGCTCCTATTCCGCTCGTGATCACGTCCAATACGCTGCCCGTGCAAGATGGTTTTTTACTCGCTTTTCGCATTCGTCATCATCCCGCGCTTAGCACCACCGCGATCATGATGCTCGCCAAAACAGGCCGCCAGGGGGATGCCATTGCGTGTCAAGAAAATAACATCAACGCCTACCTGCGCCACCCGATTGCCTCGGTGCAATTAAACGAAGCCATCAGCGCCGTGATGGGCGCAGGCGACGACCTAACAGCAAGCCATAAGCTCATCACGCGCCATAGCTTGCGCGAGGCGAAATCTGGCGCGGTGCTATTGATTGATCCGGTGCGCGAGCATAGTGGGATTGTCGCGCAATCACTCAAACGTCTGGATTACCGCGTGGTTGTTGCCGAAACAGCCGATCACGCGTTTGCAGCCCTCCAGCAAGATGTATTCGATCTCATCATCATCGACCCAGAAACACCGGGGCTTTCACCACGCAGTAGTGCTGCGACACAAATCAAAAAACGTCTCGATAACCGCAATGCGGAAACAAAATTCGTGCTCGCCACGTCTCTGACTGAGGATGTTAAAGATGCGGGCTACGATGGCCGCTTGGAAAAACCCTACGACAAAGAGGCGCTCAAGCGCACGATTTTGGAACACTGCCCGGCGAAGCGTGTAGCGCCACCCGAGATGACGCAATTACCCAGCGAGCAATAACGCCACGAGCTCGACAAACCCTGCCCCCGACGCGGCAGCGGTCACGTAAGCGGGCTCATGCGTGAGGACACCGGCAAAAGCGCGCACATTAGCAACCCCGACCGCGTTGTCAAAAAAACCAAACATCGGCGCATCATTGGGCGAATCGCCAATAAAAACGCATTCGTGTTGTTGCAAACTTAAATCCATCGCCCACACTTCTTGCAGTAAGAGCTTGGTCGTTGAAAGTTTGTCGTAGTCGCCAAACCAGCCGTTCACATGAATCGAGCTCACTTTGGCGGTGAGGCCATGGGCCTCCATGAGGGCTTTAATGTTGGCGATTTGGTGCGCGGGAAGGGCGGCCACATCTTCACAAAAATCAATTGCAATATCGCACTCACGGTAGGCTTGGTCGGAGGCTAAGGCCGCACCCGGTACGTCGCGCAAAATTTTTTCTGCAATCGCTGCGAGCTGACGTTTCGCGTTTGCGCGTTCTGTATCCGGGGTAACAAAGCGCTGCGTGAATTTTTTGTGAGCGTGATCGTAGCGAAAATAAAACGCGCCGTTTTCGCCCACCACGGCATTCACTGGCCACATGCGCGCGATGTGCTCGCACCAGCCCGCCGGTCGTCCTGTAATCGGGATGACAATTTTTCCATTGTCACGCAGACGCTCCAGTGCGGCATAGGCGCTTGCCGTCAGCTTGCCGTGCGTGGTGAGCGTATCGTCAATATCAAATAACACGACCTTGATATTGGCCGCGATGGCCATCGGGAATTCGCTCAAACTCCGCACGGTTATTAGGGTTTCGGCATGTTGGCGATGAATGCCTTGGCGCGTGTACGCTCGCGCTCATCCATGTGGAGGCCGCACTTGGTGCGTCGCCAGAGAATGTCATCAGCCGTTTCGGCCCATTCATTTCGCATCACAAATGCGATCTCGCGCTCGCTGAGTTGGTGTGCGCCGCTGCCGAAACAGGCACCTAAATCTTCGACATTTTTTACGCCTGCCAGCAGTGCATCAGCGCGCGTGCCGTGGCGGCCGACAAGCTTGGTGAGGTAGTCAGGCGGCAGCAAGGGGTGACGCGCACAGAGCGCATTGACGGCTGCACTGAAACTCTCCAGATCCCCACCGGGTAGTGGCGAGGTAGCCGTCCAGGCACTGCCAAGCTCGGGGTAAAACGCGGCCAGCGATTCCATCACGTGCTCGGCCAAGCGCCGATAGGTCGTGAGCTTGCCGCCGTAGACAGAAAGTACGGGAGCCTCGCCATTCACCGCATCCACCTTCAACACGTAATCGCGCGTGACTTCAGATGCCTTCGCTTGGCCACTATCGTAGAGCGGGCGAACGCCAGAGTAGCTCCAGAGCACCTCTTTTTCGGTGAGGCTAATCGCTAAGAAACGATTCACCGCGCGCAATAAATACGCTGTTTCGGCGGGGGTGATTTCAGTTGCCCCTTCTGGTGTGTCGACATTCACGTCGGTGGTGCCGATGAGACTAAATTTATCCTCAAACGGAATCACGAAGGTGACGCGCTTGTCGTCGTTTTGCAAAATGTAGGCGTGGGCGTAGGGGTGAATGCGCGGCACCACGATGTGGCTACCCTTAACGAGCTTGGTGGTGGCGGATGACGAGCGCGCTAACGCGCCCGTGAGCACGCTACTCACCCAAGGGCCAGCGGCATTCACCACACCGCGTGCGCTAACCTCTTCGGTCGCACCGGCGCTCGTTTGAAGCTGTAACTGCCACGCGCCACCCACGCGCGCACCGGACACCAAGCGTGTACGTGTGCGAATGTCGGCACCGCGCAGACGCGCGCCAACAGCATTGAGCACGGTGAGCCTCGCGTCGTCCACCGACGCATCGGAGTAAAAAAACCCGCGCGAAATTTTTGGCGATAGCCCGGCGCTATATTGCGGGTCGGGGAAGCGCACACCGCGCGAGCCGGGCAATGAAATCGCGCCGCCGATATGGTCGTATAAAAAAAGTCCCGCACGTAACATCCACGCCGGACGCATGGTTTCGTCGTAGGGGAGGATGAATTCCATCGGGTGAATCAGATGCGGTGCCATCTTGAGCAAGACTTCGCGCTCTTGCAGCGATTCACGCACGAGGCGAAATTGGTATTGCTCAAGGTAGCGAAGCCCACCGTGAATGAGCTTCGAGCTCCACGAGCTGGTGGCGGAGGCGAGATCGTCTTTCTCAACAAGCAACACCTTGAGCCCGCGCCCGGCCGCATCGCGCGCGATACCGCAGCCGTTAATGCCGCCGCCGATGATTGCGAGATCGTAGGTTATTTGCGCCAAAATTTATCCAGCCACAAAAGTGAAAATGCCGTTTTGGTGTCGGTGATTTCACCGTGTCCGACCATCGCAACGGCTTCGGTGAGAGTCAACGTAAACGTATCGAGAAACTCCCCTTCGTCGCGCTGGTGTTCGCCCGCCGTTAGACCTTCGGCAACGTAGAGATGAATCACTTCGTTCGAGTAGCCGATACCTGCGTGGAGTGTAGTAGCGTGCTGCCACGACAAGGCGACATAGCCGGTTTCTTCATAGAGCTCGCGTCGTCCGGTGGTTTCCGGCGGCTCTTCGGGGTCAATTTTGCCGGCGGGCAATTCGATAAAATGCGCGCGCGGTGGGTGGCGATATTGGCGCTCAAAAATCAGGGTTTCACTATCGAGGAATGCGGCGATGATGACAGCACCCGGATGCATCACGTATTCGCGAAAGGCTTCACACCCATCGTGTAAGCGCACGCGGTCTAGCTGCACCTTGATGAGCTTGCCGTCGAGGAGGCGCTCACTGGTGAGCGTAGTTTCGGTGAGATCGCGAAATGTGGGCGCGTTACGCATGAAGCGTCACGCGCGGCAAGTGCCGGTGGCTACTGGAACGAGCGATTGATCGCATTCAAGCAAGCGCTCAAGAGGCCGCTTGGAAACAGGCCCAACGCCAGAATCGCCGCCGCGTTAAGTGTCAGCAGCGCGCGCATTTCGATGGGGGCTGTGAGCGGTGCGGTGTCGGTTGGCTCATCAAAATACATCACCTTCACCATACGTAAATAATAGAAAGCACCGATCACGCTCATTAAGACGGCGAATACCACGAGCCACGTGTAGCCTGCGTTCAGCGCACCTTCGAGCACCGCCAATTTCGCCCAGAAGCCCACAAAGGGCGGGATGCCGGCCATGGAGAACAACACGAATAGCATCAATACCGCGTAGAACGGCGAGCGTTTGTTCAGCCCCTTGAAGTCGTTGATTTCTTCGGCTTCAAAACCTTGGCGCGAGAGCAGCATCATGATGCCGAAGGCGGCGAGATTCATGAGCGCATAGGCGATCACGTAGAACATGCCTGAGGCATAGCCGGTCTTGGTGCCTGCCAACAAACCCAGTAGTAAGAAGCCCATGTGCGAAATCGTGGAGTAGGCGAGCATCCGTTTCAAATTCGTTTGTGCCAGCGCCACGATATTACCGACGGCGAGTGACAAGACAGCGAGTATCACCAACATATTCTGCCAATCGGCGACGGCACCACCGAGTGCATCGGCTAAGATGCGCATCATGAAACCGAAGGCGGCGATTTTAGGCGCGGAGCCGATGAACATGGTGATGGCAGTCGGCGCACCTTCGTACACGTCGGGCACCCACATGTGGAAGGGCACCACGCCGAGTTTGAACGCTAAGCCTGCGACGGCGAAGACGATGCCGAAGGTGAGTAAGGGATCATTCGCGCGGCTTGCGGCAATTTTCTGCGCCACTTCATGCACATCGAGTGAGCCGGTTGCGCCATAAATCATCGAGATGCCGTAGAGGAGCAAGCCGGAAGCCAATGCGCCGAGAATAAAATATTTCATCGCCGCTTCGGTCGATTTTGCAGAATCACGATTGAGCGCAACCAAGGTGTAACTTGAGAGCGCTAATAGCTCAAGGCCGAGATAGAGCGTCACGAAATGGTTGGCCGACACCATAATCATCATGCCCAACTGCGCGAATAAAATCAGCAAATAAAATTCGCCGGTCGCAAGATTGCGTTTACGCATGTAGTCGCGGCTGTACACGACCATCAGCACAGAAGCCAATGCCAGCGCGCACTTCAAGAGGCTCGACATGGCATCAACAACAAACATGCCGCTGAATGCAAATCGTGGTGGCAGACTTGGGTTGAAATAAATACCAGCCAGCACCAGCAAGGTTGCGAGGGTCAGAAAATAAGCGCGCGGTTCGCGTTTATCTTTAGGCGAAAAAAGATCGGCGATCATGACCACGAAGGTCATTACCAACAAAATAATTTCTGGCAGTGCCAAACCAAATTTGTAATCAGCCATGCTCATATCAATTCAACTTTCCGACCGCGACGTGCTTCAAGAGCGCATCAACTGAAACATGCATCACATCGCTAAAGGGCTTCGGGTAGAGGCCCATTGCGAGCACGAGAACAGCGAGGATGGACAGGATCGTCATCTCGCGGCCATTGATGTCTTTCAGGGCGCGTACATCGTCGTTCGCCACATCGCCAAAAATGACTCGCTTCACCATCCACAGCGTGTAGGCGGCACCGAGAATAAGCGTTGTTGCGGCGAGGAACGCGTACCAAAAATTTACCTTGATCGCACCCAGAATGACCATGAATTCACCGACGAAACCGGACGTCGCAGGCAAACCCGAATTGGCCATCGCGAACAACACCGCGAAGAAAGCAAATTTTGGCATCGTATTTGCCACGCCACCGTAGGCCGCGATCTCGCGCGAATGCACCCGGTCGTAGAGCACGCCAATGCAGAGGAACATGGCCGCCGAAATAAAGCCGTGCGAGATCATTTGAATCAAGCCACCCTCGATGCCTTCGCGGTTGAAGATGAAAAAACCGAGTGTGACAAAGCCCATGTGCGAGATCGACGAATACGCCACCAATTTTTTCATGTCGCTTTGCGCGAGCGCCACCAAGCCGATGTACACCACCGCGACGAGGGAAAGCGTAATCATGAATCCGGCAAGAGCTGCGCTCGCGTCCGGCGTGATCGGCAGATTGAATCGCAAAAAGCCATACGCGCCAATTTTCAACGTAATCGCGGCCAGTATCACCGAGCCGCCCGTGGGTGCTTCCACGTGCGCGTCGGGTAGCCACGTATGTACCGGCCACATCGGCACCTTGACCGCGAAGGACGCAAAGAAAGCGAAGAACAACATGATCTGCACTTCTTTGGCGAGCGGGACGTGATGAAAATCGAGGATGTTAAAACTGCCACCAGTGACGTTGTACAAATAAATAAACGCGGCCAACATCAACAGCGAGCCCAGCAGGGTGTAGAGGAAAAACTTCACGGCCGCATACACGCGCCGTGGCCCGCCCCAGATGCCGATGATGAGGAACATCGGGATCAGCATCGCCTCGAAAAATAAGTAAAACAAGATTGCATCGGTGGCCGCAAAGACCCCATTGATGAGGCCAGACATGATGAGAAAGGCCGCTAAATACTGCGAGGCTTTATCTTGAATCACGTCCCAGGCTGCGATGATGACCAAGATGGTGGTGAAGCTATTGAGCAAAATAAACAGCATCGAAATACCATCGACACCCAAGGCGTAGTTGATATTAAAGCGCGCCACCCACGGCGTTATTTCGCGGAACTGCATCGCCGCCGTAGTGTGATCAAAGCTCGTCCAGAGCGGGATCGCCACAATGAGACCGGCAATACTGCCGACCAAGGCGAGCACACGAGCCAACGTTTTATGTTGATCGCGATAGAGGCACAGCGTCAAGACGCCGAACAAAATCGGCACCCAGATCGTCAAACTTAAGTAAGAGCTTTGTGGCATGAGGTCAGCGGTTTTTTTAGAATGGACGCAGCTTAAGGAACAACAAAGTGAGTAGCCCAAACACCCCGAGAATCATGCTGAACGCATAGGTGTAGAGGTAGCCCGATTGCACTTTGCGAAGAATCGTCGAGAAGCCGCCGATGAGTTTGGCCGTGCCGTTTACAAATAAACCGTCAATGATGGTGACATCACCAAAGCGCCACAGCGCATGGCCGAGCTTCCTCGCGCCGGAGGCAAAAAACCAATCGTTAAAGCGATCAAAACCGTATTTTTCTTCGAGCACTTTGACTGGAAAGGCACAAGCGGCGCGGATCTTGGCGGGTAGCTCGGGTTTTAAGATGTAGCAGTACCAAGCCGTCGCCGCACCCGCGAGCGCCAACCAAAACGGCGGCGTCTGTAGGCCGTGCATCAGCATCGCAGCGGCACCGTGAAATTCTTTTTTCATTGCCACCATCGTGGCCGTGCTCGTGATTGCATCGCCAAAGTACGTGCCGTAAAGCATGGGCTCAATCGCGATATAGCCGATGATGACCGAGGGAATCGCCAGCAACACCAATGGCAGTGTGACGACCCAGCCAGGCTCGTGCGGCTTCTCACCCGGTGCTAGGCCGTGGTGCTCGCCGTGATCATCATGGTGGTCGTCATGATGCGCCTCAGCGAAGCGCTCTTTACCGTGGAAGGTAAAGAACACCAAGCGGAACGAGTAGAGCCCGCCGACAAAAACGCCAGCCAGCGCCAGCCAGTAAGCAATCGATGCGCCCGGCGTCTGCGAGACATGCAGCGCCTCGATGATCGAATCTTTGGAGAAAAATCCTGCGAACGGTGGGAAGCCCGCGTTCGCGAGCGCGCCGATCAAAACAGTCCAGTAGGTGAAGGGCAGATACTTTTTGAGCCCGCCCATTTTTCGCATGTCCTGCTCGTGGTGCATCGCGATAATCACCGCACCTGCGCCGAGGAATAGAACAGCCTTAAAAAACGCGTGCGTCATCAAGTGAAAAATGCCTGCTGAATACGCGCCAGCGCCAAGCGCCATGGTCATGTAGCCCAGCTGCGAGAGCGTGGAATAGGCCACGACGCGCTTGATGTCGTACTGCACAATGGCGATGAGCGCCATGAAGAAGGCAGTAATCGCGCCAATCGTAAGCACGAATGAAAGGGCCGTCTGCGACATTTCAAACAGCGGCGACATCCGCGCCACCATGAAAATACCGGCCGTCACCATCGTTGCCGCGTGGATGAGTGCCGAGATCGGGGTCGGGCCCTCCATGGAGTCGGGAAGCCATACGTGGAGCGGGAATTGGGCCGATTTACCCATTGCACCGATGAAGAGACAAATGCAGGTGGCAGTGATGAGTGACCATTGCCAGCCGGGTACGGGCTCGATCACTTTTGCGCTAAGTGCTGACATAGCCTTGAAGGTCTCGGCGTAGTCGAGCGTGCCGCAGTAGGCGAAGATCAAACCGATACCGAGGAGGAAGCCAAAGTCACCGACACGATTAACGAGGAAGGCTTTGAGGTTCGCGTAAATCGCGGTCGGCCGCTTAAACCAAAAGCCGATCAACAAGTACGAGACCAGCCCCACCGCTTCCCAGCCGAAGAATAATTGCAAGAAATTATTCGACATCACGAGCATCAACATCGAGAACGTGAAAAGCGAGATATAGGCGAAGAAGCGCGTGTAGCCTTCGTCTTCAGCCATATAGCCGATGGTGTAGACGTGCACCATGAGGGACACGAAGGTGACAACTAACATCATCGTGACGGTGAGCGAATCGATCAGGAAGCCGACTTGCAAGTTGACGGTGCCCAAGGTGATCCACGTGTAGATCGGCCCATTAAATGTTTTACCCGCTTGCACGTCTTGGAAAACTAAGCAGGACAATACAAATGCCGCAGCAACACCAAGTATCGTCACCGTATGCGCGAAGGCACGCCCTTAGCGCGGCCCCGCGAAGCCCGCAAGCAATGCGCCCACGAGGGGAAGCAAGGGGACGGCAAGTAGGGCTAGTTTATTTTCAATCATAGTTTCGCATCAGCCCTTCATCGTGCCGATGTCGTCAACATTGATGCTCTTCAAGTTACGGAAGAGAATCACCAAAATCGCGAGCCCAATCGCCGACTCGGCCGCTGCGACGGTGAGAATAAAAAACACCATCACCTGCCCGTGAATATCGTGCAGGTAGTGCGAAAAAGCGATGAAATTCATGTTTACCGCGAGCAGCATTAACTCAATCGCCATCAAGAGCACGATGATGTTTTTGCGATTCAGAAATATCCCAGCGATAGAAATTGAGAACAAGATCGCGGATAGCACGAGGTAGTGCGAGAGCGTAATCATGAGACGGCCTTGGGTACGGGAGGCGCGGGTGTAGGGGTGGGTGCCGGGGTAGGTGCCAGTGCGGCTTCAGCCGGCACAGTGGCTGGCTCTTGCACCGCATCCATCTTGATAATTTTCAAACGATCCGCCGCCATCACCCGAACCTGATCGCCGACGACTTGCGATTTGCTCGATTTACGTTCGCGCATGGTGAGCGCGATTGCGGCGACCATGGCGACTAACAGCACGACGGCGGCGAGCTCAAAGGGCAACAGGTATTTCGTGTAGAGAATGCGCCCTAGCGCTTCGGTGTTCGACGCATTCATCGCGTTTGCGGCTACCGGTAGCTGCGCTTTATCAGCAGCCGTCACCATCGCGGCAATGCCAAAATTTTTGCTGGTAATCAACAGCACCATCTCAGCCACCATCGCAATGGCAACCGTAGCGGCAAGTGGCAGATATTTCCAAAAGCCTTCGCGCAATTTGTCGAAATTAATATCGAGCATCATCACCACGAATAAGAACAACACCATCACAGCACCCACGTAAACGAGGATGAGCGTGATCGCTAAAAACTCGGCGAGGAGCAGTAGCCAGAGCGCTGCGGCCGTAAAGAACGCCAGCACCAAAAACATCGCGGCATGAACCGGGTTCTTAGCCGTGATCACGCGCAAGCCTGAGAACACAAGGATGGACGCGAAGAGATAAAAAATTATGGTTTGAAAATTCATTGTTTGATTTGAGTTTTTACTTAGATTGCTACCCGTAACTCCACATTCAACGCGTACTTTTTGCGAACTACTTCCCCCTTTGAAAAAGGGGGATTGAGGGGGATTTAACAGCGGTTGCCAAACGCGACGACCGTAAAATCCTCCTCAGCCTTGCAGGCCGCATGACCCGTTGCACCGGGTCACCGTTCCGCAGGCGGGTGGCATGCCACCCGAAACCCCTGCTTCACCCTCCTTTAAAAAGGAGGAAGTGCCCGGCTAAGAGCACACTTCGTGCAAGCTTCTGCGCCCGCATACAATGCGGCAAGCCACCTACCGATACTTCGCATCCTCCGCCCTACGCTGTGCAATTTCCTTCTCATACTTGTCACCAATCGCGAGCAGCATCGGCTTGGTGTAATACAAATCCCCACGTTTTTCACCGTGGTATTCGAGCAAATGGGTTTCGACGATCGAATCGACAGGGCAGGATTCTTCGCAGAAGCCGCAGAAGATGCATTTGGTTAAATCAATGTCATAGCGCGTGGTGCGGCGGCTGCCATCGTCACGCGCTTCGGATTCAATCGTGATCGCGAGTGCCGGGCACACGGCCTCACAGAGCTTGCAGGCGATGCAGCGTTCTTCACCATTCTCATAGCGGCGTAATGCATGAAGGCCACGAAAGCGCGGGCTTTGCGGGGTTTTTTCTTCGGGGAACTGCACCGTGATTTTGCGGGCGAACAAATGCCGGCCGGTGAGTTTCAACCCTTGAAATAACTCGCCTAGCAGCAGGCTATTGGCAAATTCTTTAGCGCGATCCCACATCGTCTATTTTCCAAACCATATGTTGATGATCGGCAGATTGTTGATCGGCGGCATGAGCATCACGCCGACCACAATAATCCACACGATCGTGATTGGGATAAAAATTTTCCAGCCAAGCCGCATGATTTGATCATAGCGATAGCGCGGGAAGGAGGCGCGAATCCAGACGAACATAATCATCAGGAACATCATCTTGCCGAACATCCAGAGGAAGCTTGCCTCGCCCAAGATCGGCCACGATTTCGGGAATGGTGAAAGCCAGCCACCCATAAACATGATGGTTGAGATCGTCGCAACCAGCAGCATGTTGGCGTATTCAGCCAAGAAAAAGAGGGACCAGGTCATGCCCGAGTATTCAACCAAGGGGCCGGCCACAATTTCC
>JAYVGG010000222.1:0-8569 GCA_043772475.1 Burkholderiales bacterium | reverse complement strand
GCCACCACGAAGTGTGTTCTTCGCAGGGCACTTCTCCCTTTGAAAAAGGGAGATTGAGAGGGATTTTCGCAGGGTCGCGTAACGCAAACGCTGTTAAATTCCCCTCAATCCCCCTTCGTCGAAGGGGGAAGTAGTTCGCAAACGTTCCCCAAAAAATGTGCGCTCAACTGTTGAAAAGTAGCTGCCGGATTCAATCTTGTCCACTTGAAATCGCAACACCACGTTACCCAACCAAAGCCCAAACCCATGACCCCAACCGACGCCAAACAAAAACTCATCGCCGCCGGCCGCATCCTCGACACCGAAGGCTTAGCTGACCTCACACGCGGCCACGTATCCATCCGCGTGCCGGGTGAGCCGAATCTTTTTTACATCAAGCCGCACAGCTTTGGTTTCGACGAAATCACCGAAGAAAACATCGTCATCTGCAATCTCGATGGCGAAAAAGTTGGCGGCGGTGGCCGTCGCCACAGCGAAGTTTTTATCCACTCCGAAATCTTCAAAGTGCGGCCAGAAATCAATAGTGTCATCCACGCGCACCCCACTTACGCGGTGGCCCTCTCGGCCACCGGGCGCGACGTGGTGCCGATCAGTCAGCCCAGTGTCGCCTTCTTCGATGGCGTGCCGTACTACACTGAAACGATTGACCTTATCCGCGATAAAGACATGGGAGCCGCAGTCGCAAAAGCACTCGGTACGCACAAGGCGGTGCTGATGAAAAACCACGGCGTTGCCGTGGTGGGGGCGAGCGTAGAAGAGGCCACCATCTTGACCATCATGCTCGACAACGCCTGCCATATTCAACTCATGGCCGAAGCCGCTGGCCCACTCGCGCCACAATTTGCACCCGAGCTTATTGCAAGATTGCATCACAACATCACGCGTGCTGAGCAGTACACGATTAACTTCGATTACCTCGCCCGCAAATCGCTACGCCAACGTTCCTAAATTTCCCCGCACTGGAGACTGTGATGCAAAAACTTCTCGCGTCATTTTTTATAACCCTCTTCACGACAAGCGCGTTCGCCCAGGCCCCCGCCCTCTACCAAGGTGCCGATCGTCACGAGCGCTTAGTGGAGGCCGCGAAAAAAGAAGGCGAGCTCAACGTCTATCACGTCTACCCCGCGCTCACCACGGTCATGGCAGCCTTCACCAAAAAATACGGCATCAAAACCAACCCATGGCGCGCAGGCTCTGAGGCTGTGCTGCAACGATTCGCCACCGAAGCCAAAGGCGGCCGCTTTGAAGCCGACATCGTGCAAAACAACGCGCCCGAAAACGAAGCCGCCTCCCGCGAAAAATTGACGCAAGAAGTCCGCTCGCCCTTCCACGCCGACCTCATGGCCGGCGCGCTACCCGCACACAAAGAGTGGGTCGGCATCACGCTCGACGTATGGACACTCGCCTACAACACCAACAAAATCAAAAAAGAAGACCTCCCGAAAACCTACGCCGATTTCCTCGACCCAAAATGGAAAGGCCAGCTCGGTATTGAAGCGTTTAACCACCACTGGTTTGCCACCCTCTTAACCGAGCTCGGTGAAAAAGAAGGTATCAAACTTTTTTCCGATATTGTCAGCGCCAACGGCATTAGCGTGCGTAAAGGTCACTCGCTCTTAACCACACTCGTCGCCTCCGGCGAAGTGCCCATGGCCATCACCGTTTATAGCTGGAACCCGGTGCAATCGAAGAAAAAAGGGGCCCCCATTGACGGCCACGCCCTGCAACCATTAGTCGGCCAATTCAGCACCATCGCGATTCCCAAAAAAGCCCCACACCCCAATGCGGCCGCGCTGTTTTACGACTTCATGTTGAGCGAAGGCCAGCACGTTTTGCACGAAGCCAACTTCGTCCCCGTGAGCAAAAAAATCGACACGCCGTTCACCAAAGCCGCGATCAAGTTTGTCGATCCGGGCCAAGCGATTGACATGCAGGATAAGTGGACGAAAGTGTACGAGGATGTGATTACGAAGCGGGCGAAATAGGGTGTGTTGGAGGGGGCATGAGTGCCTGAAAGCCCAATAGAGGCGGGGTGTTTGATGATCGCGACCATCCAAAAATCCCGTCACTCCCGCGCAGGCGGGAAGCTTGCGGCGCTGGGTGCGGGCTGCCGCAATGAGCCCCAGTAACTTCGTCACAAACGGCTTTGCGATTTTCACCGCACTCCTCGAAAGTGCCGCATGTAAGCAGCTCGCCGCATACCTTTCGCCATCGCTAACTTCAGCAGCAGGCACGCGCGCCTTGCTCGCGCAACGGTGGTGCCGCGAGTTGGCCACACGCATAAGGCAACATTCGGCGATTGCGAATTTGATTCCTCCTAGCTATGTCGCCGCACAATGCACCTACTTTGAAAAATCGCAAACCAAAAATTGTCGCCATGCACCAAGACATCGCCATCCCCGTTGCGGCACGCGTGCATCACGCCGAGCTACATGGCTGGTCGGAGAAGGAGGGCATCCTATTTGTCAACGCGCCAGTGAGCCTCTTGCAGCAGCTAGTCGCCGTACGCGTGCATCTCGATCCCTGTACAACGAACGATGGCCCCTTGCGCGTGATACCGGGCTCGCATTTGCGCGGAAAAATCAGCACCATTGAGGCGGCACTGATGCGACAACACCAGTCGGAAGTTGAATGCCTCGTCGAACGCGGTGGCGCGATGGTGTTGAGCCCGCTATTGCTCCATGCGTCATCAAAGGCAAGGGGCGTGAGCCAGCGAAGGGTGCTGCATTTTCTGTTTGGCCCGTCAGCATTGCCGTTTGGCCTAGAGTGGAATGGTGCAGTCTGATACGCACGCCAATTGAGAAGTAGCCCGGGTGGCAACGTGTGCATGACATGAAGCCCCGGATTACGCGTTGCTCCATCCGGGCTACGCGCGATGTGATTCACGAGCGCTACAAGAGAAATAATTTGAGCCCAAGCATCACGCCAAACTCTAATACTGGCGCGGGCTTTCAGTGTTTTGCTGCCCACCGCGCCGCCTCAATTTCAATCAACGCACGCGACTCATCGGGAAAATTAGGTGCTGCTGCGATGTGTGCTGCGGCCTGATAAAACCCAGCACGTTCATCAGGCAAGTATTCGTTTAACGCATCAAACGCATAGCGCATCATCGCGGGGTCGCCCGTGCGAATTGCGGTAATCGCAAAATTCAAATTCAATAATCGCCATGGCCGCTCCGGGTTTGAGCGCTCAAGATCGGCGCTTAGTGTCGGTGCTAAATGCACCACAAAGCCTTGCGTGAGCGCGTAGGCGGCCGCTGTCGCTTCTTTACTGGCCGCACTATTGGCGCGATGCGCGAGCGCATTCACAATCGGCTCACTAACGGTAATCGCAAGCCCATGGCGCATCTGCCAAAGCCCGATGCCGATCACTACCGCGTGGTGGCGCGGCAGTTCGGCTTCGAGCTGAAAGCGGATGAGCCAGCTTTCGAGCTCGGCCATATGGCGAAGCGCGTCATCGCCAGCCTCGGCGGCATCACTAATCGGTAGCGGCATATCGGCTCCGTATTCGCGATCAAGGCGCTGGGCAAGATTAAGAAATTCGGCAATCGCGGCCACGATTGCAATCGCGTCATTGCCGCCTAAGTTCGCCCCGCCAAAACGCGCTTGGTAGGCCGCGTTCACGGTGGCGGCGAGCGGCGAAAAAGAGTCGGCCAAGCTGGGCTCGGCTACGGGCGTTACATCTTTGATCACAAATTGAATCGGTTTGAAGTCACTCATGGCGTGTCGGTAATTTTCGATTTGTTATCATGCTCGATTGCACGCGTCATTTTGCGGCATTTTTTGGTCATGAGCCTTGAATAACTTTGATCTTCACAATCACACGACGGCTTCCGACGGCGCGCATAGCGCGACCGAGGTGGTGGCACTCGCCATGCGTAACGGCTGCGATGCGATCGCCATTACCGATCACGACACCACCGACGGCCTCGTGGAAGCGCGTGCCGCGTGCGCGCGCGAGGGCCTGCGGTTGATTCCCGGTGTCGAAATTTCGGTTTCGTGGGCGGCTAATATTGATTCCAAATCGACCACGATTCATATTGTTGGCCTCAACATAGATGCCTCAAACGCCGCGCTAGAAGCGGGTCTTGCTTCGATTCGCGATGGCCGTGCCGCGCGCGCAATCGAGATGGGTGAGAGCTTTTTGGCCGCCGGGTACGAAGGCATGACCGAAGCCGCTTATGCGTTTGCAAATAACAAAAGCATGATCGGCCGCACCCACTTTGCGCGCGTGTTGGTGGATCGCAAGATTGTCAAAAATATCGGCCACGCGTTTGAGCGTTTTCTCACGCGCGGTAAGCCCGGCTATGTTGCTCACGCGTGGGCGAGCTTGGCGGACGCCGTGCGTTGGATTACGGGGGCCGGTGGCATCGCCGTCATCGCCCACCCCGGCCGCTACAATTTGGCCGAAGCCGACATGACGCAATTGATTACCGAATTCATGAAGGCCGGCGGCACCGCGATTGAAGTCGTCACCGGCTCGCACGCGCCGCGTGACCTCCGCACCTATGCGGTACGCGCGAAAGAATTCGGCCTGCTTGCCTCACGTGGTGCCGACTTTCACGGTTTAGGTGAAAGCAAATTCGAGCCCGGCAAAATCGGGCCACTACCCGACGACGTGATCCCGGTCTGGTCGCGCTTTGCGTGATGCGCCGTGAGCCAATTTTTCACCCTCCACCCCACGCACCCCGAAACGCGGCTCATCAAACGCGCGGTGGAGATTTTGCGAAACGGCGGCGTGATCGCCTACCCGACTGATTCTTGCTACGCGTTAGGCTGCCACATCGGCGATAAAGCCGCGATGGAGCGCATTCGCCGCATCCGCGATGTCGACGAGCGCCACCACTTCACCTTGGTGTGCCGCGATTTATCCGATATCGGCACCTTCGCTAAAGTAAATAACGCGCAGTACCGTTTACTCAAAGCCCACACGCCGGGGAGCTACACGTTTATTTTAGAAGCCACCCGCGAGCTACCGCGCCGCTTAGCCCACCCCAAGCGCGCCACCATTGGCGTGCGCGTGCCGCAGCACTCGGCCACCCTAGCACTGCTGGCTGAGCTAAATGAACCGATTCTCTCCTCCACCCTCATGCTGCCGGGCGACGACGCACCGCTAAACGATGCCGAAGAAATCCGCGCGCGCTTAGAAAAACATCTCGATCTCATCATCGACGGCGGGGCATGTGGTGTTGAGCCTACGAGCGTGATTGATTTATCGGGCGTAGAGCCCATATTAGTGCGGGCGGGTAAGGGCGATGTGGCGGTATTTGGGTTTGAAACCTAATAAAAATTTGAAGGAATAAGCAGATGGATGTCGCACAACTATTGCAGCAAATCACCATTTATGCGCTGCCCGTCATCCTCGCCATTACCCTGCACGAGGCCGCCCACGCCTTTGCCGCCAAATACTTTGGGGATTCCACCGCGTACATGCTGGGCCGGATGACATTGAACCCAATCAAGCACATTGATCCCATCTGGACCATCGTGGTGCCGCTACTCACCCTCATGTTCACGCCCATCGTCTTCGGTGCCGCCAAACCGGTACCAGTAAATTTCAACGCGCTCAGGCGCCCCAAGCTTGATATGGTCTGGGTCGCAGCGGCCGGGCCCGCCGCAAATTTATTGATGATGATTGCCTGGGCGGCCGCGAGCAAGCTCCTTATCGCGATGCCATTGAGTGGCCCGGTCGAATACCTACGCTATGTTGCCGAAGCTGGCATGTATGTGAATGCGCTCTTCATGGTGTTCAATCTTTTTCCCTTGTTGCCGCTCGATGGCGGGCGCATGGTGGCGGGCCTCTTGCCCAATCAACTCTCCTACGCCTACTCGCGTCTTGAGCCCTACGGCATGATTATTCTAATCGCGCTCATGTGGACACCCGTGCTTGGGCTGTTTGTAAGGCCACTCGTCGGGTTTAGTATGCGCGTGGTGACGGGGGCGTTTGGATTGAGCTAGTAGCGCGCGCGCAGGGCATGGCGCTTAGCCAAAATTATGACGAGAAATCGGTTGATAAGCTGTATCCCAATCTATACAATGTCGTATGATTCGCATTGAAACCACGACCAAGTTCGATGCGTGGCTCGCAAGCTTAGCCGACCTTACCGCGGTTGCTCGAATTCAGGCGCGTATTGACCGCGCCGAAGATGGCAACTTTGGCGATTGCAAAGCCGTGGGCGAAGGTGTTTGTGAAATGCGAATCCACGTGGGTCCTGGCTACCGCGTCTATTTTGTGCAACGTGGGATTGCGTGGGTGATATTGCTCGCCGGTGGCGACAAGTCGTCGCAGACAAAAGACATCAAAGCCGCGCTAAAACTTGCGCGCGAAATTTAGGAAAGCCACATGCCACTGAAGCTACGCAAATGGGATACCGCCGCACAGCTCAAAACCGATGCCGATGCTGCGCGCTATTTTGAAGCTTGTTTAGAAGAGGCGGGTGACGATGCCGCATTCATCGCAAAAGCCTTGGGTACGATCGCACGTGCGCGCGGCATGACGCAGCTCGCCAAAGAAACCGGCATGGGGCGCGAGAGTTTATATAAAGCGCTTTCAGGTGAAGGGAATCCCAGCTTCGCCACGATTTTAAAAGTCACTCACGCACTTGGGCTAAAGCTGCACGCCGGAAATGGTGCGGCACATTAGCTTGCAGGGTGGATTGGGTGACAGACCAAATTTGTATTGCACCACACACAAAAGCGCTATAATCTTCACCTAATACTACTGCTCGCGCCCACTAAGCCCACCCCTCTCAGGGTTCGTGGCAGGCGCTGAAAGCAACGACTAGACTGGCATCCCAGCCGTACGACACCGACCATACTGCAAGCTCCAATCGCGATGCGTTAGCGTTATTTCTCAGCATTTTTTGTTTAGGGTTTTTCCCGACTATGTGTTTTTACCGTGTTTCCTGACCGCGTTCTTTCCGGTATGCGCCCCACCGGGCGCTTGCACTTGGGCCACTATCATGGCGCGCTGAAAAATTGGACCAAGCTCCAGCTTGAGCACCCGTGTTATTTTTTCGTCGCCGATTGGCACGCACTCACCACTCACTATGAAACACCGGGGGTGATCGAGCAATACACTTACGATACGGTTACCGATTGGATTGCCGCAGGCGTTGACCCCGCGCAGGCGACCATGTTTGTCCAGTCCAAGGTGCCGCAGCACGCGGAGCTCACGTTACTACTCTCGTTTTTCACGCCGATTTCTTGGCTGGAGCGCGTGCCGACTTACAAAGACCAAGTTGAAAAACAAGGCCAACTCGGGCGCGATCTCACCACCTATGGCTTTTTGGGCTACCCGCTCATGCAGGCTGCCGACATCCTCATTTACCGCGCCAATAGTGTGCCGGTGGGCGAAGATCAGGTTTCCCACATCGAGCTCACGCGCGAAATCGCGCGGCGCTTTAATCATTTATTTGGCCGCGAATTAGGCTTTGAAGAAAAAGCCGAAGCCGCGATCAAAAAGCTCGGTGGCAAAAAAGCCAAGCGCTACAACGAGCTTCGTACCCAATACCAGCAAGAGGGCAACGAAGCCGCGCTCGTCGAAGCGCGCGAGCTACTCGGTGACGTACAAAATCTCTCGATGGGCGACCGTGAGCGCTTGTTCGGCTTTCTCGACGGCGGCGGCAAAGTGATTTTGCCCGAGCCGCAAGCACTCCTCACCGCCACCCCGCGCTTGGTCGGGATTGACGGTGAAAAAATGTCGAAGAGCTACGGCAACACAATTGATCTACGCGATACGCCGGACGACATTACTAAAAAAATCCGCAAAATGCCGACTGACCCGGCACGCGCGCGGCGTAACGATCCGGGTGACCCGGAAAAATGCCCCGTGTGGACGCTGCATCAGGTTTACTGTGACGACACCACCCGTAAATGGGTTGTCGAAGGCTGCAAGAGTGCTGGCATTGGCTGCCTCGAATGTAAGCAGCCGGTGATCGATGGTGTGGTGAAAGAATTAGCCCCCATGCGGGCCCGCGCGGCACCCTTTGAAGACGACCCGATGCTGGTGAAAAACATCATCGCCGATGGCTGCGAAAAAGCGCGTGACACCGCCGACGAAACCATGCGCGACGTGCGCGAAGCGATGGGGCTCACCTACCGATGAGCGTGGAATTGGTCGTCGATAATACGGCGCAACCCTCGCTCGATATGGGCCTGCCGGTGACGCTTGCGCGCATCAAGGGCGAAATGATTACCGAGATGCCGGTGGATTTATTTATCCCGCCCGATGCGCTCTCGGTGATTTTGGAGCAGTTTGAAGGCCCGCTCGATTTACTGCTCTATCTCATTCGCCGTCACTCGCTCGATATTATTGATATTCCGATGGCCGAGCTCACGCGCCAATACATGGTTTATGTCGAAGCCATGGATACCTCGCAGCTTGAGCTTGCGGGCGAGTATTTGCTGATGGCGGCGATGTTGATTGAGATTAAATCGCGCATGTTGCTGCCGCGCCCACCGCGTGAGAACGAAGCCGAGGCGGAAGACCCGCGCGCTGAGCTAGTCCGCCGCTTACTTGAATACGAGCAAATGAAAGCCGCTGCACAAGCGATTGAAGATCACCCACG
>JAYVGG010000221.1:0-2839 GCA_043772475.1 Burkholderiales bacterium | reverse complement strand
ACAAAGCGCAAGCGGTCAAAATTCATATTGGCACCACAGCAAATTGCGACGAACGTTTTGCCTTTGGCTTTTTCGCGCGCCGCGTATTTTTTGATGCCCGCCACCGCCAAGCCGCCCGCAGGCTCCATCACGGCGCGGGTGTCTTGGTAAATATCTTTGATCGCGGCGCAAATCTCATCGGTGTTCACCAGCACGATTTCGTCCACCAGCGCTTGCACCATGCGAAACGTTTCTGTGCCGACGAGCTTCACGGCCACACCATCGGCAAATAAATTCACGTGCGCGAGTGTGACGCGCTTACCGGCGCGCACCGATTGATCCATCGCGTTGGAATCGACCGGCTGCACGCCAATCACGCGGGTCGAGGGCGAGAGTGCTTTGATGTAGGCGGCAATACCTGAAATCAATCCGCCGCCGCCAATCGGCACAAAAACGGCATCAATCGGGTGCTGAAACTGGCGCAAAATTTCCATCCCTATCGTGCCCTGACCGGCGATCACGAGTGGGTCGTCATAGGGGTGGACGAAGGTGAGGCTTTTAGTCTCGGCTAATTTTTTTGCGTGTAGCCCCGCCTCATGATAACTATCGCCATGCAGCACCACGGTGGCACCACGCTGGGAAACCGCATCCACCTTGATTCTTGGCGTGGTTACCGGCATCACGATGAGAGCCTTGCAGCCGAGCTTTTGCGCGGCCAGCGCCACGCCCTGTGCGTGATTGCCCGCACTCGCGCAAATGACGCCGCGCTTTAATTCTGCTGCCGAAAGGTGCGCCATTTTGTTGTACGCCCCACGCAGCTTGAACGAAAATACCGGCTGCAAATCTTCACGTTTGAGCAGCACCGTATTGTGGGTGGTACGCGAGATGCCGTTGGCGTTTTCTAAGGGCGATTCAATTGCTACGTCGTACACGCGCGCGCTCAAGATGCGCTTTAGATAATCGTCTTTCATGCTTTTCCTGTTTTTTCCTTGCTGGCTGCGGCAAATGTAGCAGGAAATTCGCTATTCTTCGGTCTCTTTCCTAATTGGGCTCCAAATGGATCAAAACACGCAAAAAAAGGCCGCCGCTGAGGCCGCCCTTAAGTACGTGATCGAAAACGAATTCATCGGCATCGGCACCGGCTCGACGGTAAATTTTTTTATCGCCGCCCTGATTGCCTCACGCATACCCGTAAAGGGCGCGGTATCGAGCTCAGAGGCCAGCAGCAAGCTCTTGCGGGCGGGCGGCATAGAGGTCATCACGCTTAACGATGCGGGGCCCCTAGCGCTCTATGTGGATGGGGCGGACGAAGTCACGCGCGACTTAGCGATGATTAAAGGCGGCGGGGCAGCACTCACACGCGAAAAAATTGTTGCCGCCGCCAGTGAGACTTTTGTTTGCCTAGCCGATGCCTCGAAGCTCGTCACAACACTTGGCGGCTTTCCGCTACCGATTGAGGTGATCCCGATGGCGCGAAGCTACGTGGCGCGCGAGATCGTGAAGCTCGGCGGTGCGCCCGAGTGGCGGGTGAAAACGGATGGCGCACAGGTGGTGCCTGTCGTCACCGATAACGGCAATGCGATTTTGGATGTGCATGGCCTGCGTATTACTGAGCCTTTCGCGCTTGAGACTGCGCTGAACCAAATCGCCGGGGTAGTCTGCAATGGAATTTTTGCCAATCGGGGTGCCGATATTTTGCTCTTGGCCACACCTGATGGGGTTGAGGTTATTTCGCGAACGGGTGGCTAAGAAAAATGAAAATGCCGCAAACGCCGCACCCCGTCTAGGGTTTCGGCGTTTTCGTGCGTCCGCTGTTAGCGATGAATCACCAGCCGCTCCCGGTGCTTAAATAAATACTCTGGGGCAAAGCCTAGCAGCGCCCGCACGCTGCGCGAGAGGTGGGCGGAGTCGGCAAAGCCGGCCTCTAGGGCCGCGCTGGTGAGGGAGTCACCAGCAATCGCAAGATTTAGTGCGCGCCGCATTTTCATCCACAGCACGTAGCGCCGCACCGGTACGCCCACCACGGCCTTGAACACATGCGCGAACCGTGACGGCGACAGATGCGCGCGCGCGGCGAGATCGCTAATGCCTTCGTAGGCGTGCGGGCTCTCGCGTAAAAATTGTAAGGCCGCGTTGATGCGGGCATCCACAAACGCGGGCCGACTTAAGTCTACGTGCTCGATGCCAAATAGGCGGGTGATGAGCGCGTTCGCCTCGTCGAGCGGGGTGTCGTCGTCGGCTAGGCGCAGCAGGCTTTGGGGTGCGCGATGGCGGCAGGTGAAGGCGCGCGGGCGGTTGTCGATACGCTCAGCAATACGCTTAAAGCTGGCACTCTCGGGCTCCCAGCAGAGTGCGGCTACGATGCCCGGAATCTCCTCTGTGCCATGCGCGACACCGGAGGGGATGAATACCACTTCGTTGTTAAGCTTCGTGCCATCGGCCAAGCTCACACGCAATTTTCCTTCTCCAGCAAATAGCCATACGCTCGCGTGATTGCGGTGCGGTGTGGTGGCGATGCTGGGGCCCACGTAGAGAAAACGATCATCCCAGACGTAGAGATGGATGCGGGGGAGGGCGGGTGTATTCACAGCGCTATTGTCCGCGAACAGCCAAATTATTCAAGTAAATAGCCAGTTTATTCAACAAGTCGGCTGATTTTTACAAGGCCACAAACTGCCTGAACGCAATACTGGTGGCGTACTTTCAACATGAGGAACCACCATGAAATGCTATGTATTTGACCCGCTACGCGCCGCCCTAATGGCCGCGCTGATTTTCATCACCGCCACCACCGGGGCAACGCTCTGGCTCGCTATTTGAGAATTTCCAAGTGGTCAAGCCCCGCCGCCAGATCTTTATC
>JAYVGG010000220.1:0-3887 GCA_043772475.1 Burkholderiales bacterium | reverse complement strand
ATCAGCGCTAGGCCAAACGTGAGCAAGAGCCCGTAGAGATGGTCAAGCTGGTAGAGCCAGCGGAGCATGGTTTTTTCAATAAATACGCCGATCAGCGCCACCGCAATCGGGGCCAGCAACAACGCAAACCAATAGTTCAAGCCCCAGTACTGGAGCATCATCCACGAAAAAAATGCACCCACCATATAGAGCGCACCGTGGGCAAAATTGACCACATTCAACATGCCGAAGATCACGGCAAGGCCAAGCGAGAGCATTGCGTAAAACGCGCCGTTAACCAGCCCAATGGTGAGCTGCCCCATCAGAGCCTGCGTAGGAATGCCAAAAATTTCAGTCATGAATTTCGCGCACCGAAGACAATAATATTAAACGTAAAACTGGGGAGCTTGCGCCCCCCAGTCTCCCAAACCCTAGCAATGACGCGGGGTTTAGCCCTTTTTCATAAATGCGGGGCAAAGCGATTTTTCCATCGACTGGAATGCATCTTCGCCCTTAACGGTGCCCTTCAAGGTGTAGTAATCCCATGGCGCTTTGGATTCGCTGGGCTTCTTCACTTGGTAGAGATACATGTCATGCACGTGACGGCCGTCTGGACGAATCTTGCCGTTTTTGGCAAACATATCGTTGATCGGCGTGTCCTGCATTTTCTTCATGACGGCTGCGGTGTCGTCCGTACCGGCCGCTTGCACGGCTTTTAGGTAGTGGCTGACTGAGGAATAAACACTGGCGTGGTTTGAGTTCGGCTTTTTCTTCATCCGATCTTCGTAGCGCTTGGACCATGCGCGGGTTTCAGCATTGGTATCCCAGTACCAGGCTTCGGTCAGGTAGAGGCCTTGTGCGGTCGGCAAGCCAACAGCGTGTACGTCGGTGAGCAGCATGAGCAACGCGGCGAGGCTTTGGTTTTTGGTGAGGCCAAATTCTGCTGCTGCCTTAATGCTATTTACGGTATCGCCACCGGCGTTAGCGAGGCCGACGATTTTGGCTTTGGACGCTTGCGCTTGCAGCAAGAACGATGAAAAATCGGATGCGTTCAGCGGATGACGCACAGCACCCAAGACCTTCCCGTTGACTGACTTAACGAAATCGCCGGTGTCTTTTTCGAGCGAGTGACCGAACGCGTAATCAGCCGTCAGAAAATACCAGCTATCGCCACCGTCTTTCACAATCGCCTTGCCGACCACGCTGCCGAGCGCAATCGTATCCATCAAGTAATGAATGCCGTGGCCTGGCGTGCAAGAATCATTGGTGAGACGGGCGCTCGCAGCACCGGTGACAACGGCGATCTTGTTTTTTTCTTTGGCAAGGGCGGTAACAGCAAGCGCCACGCCAGAATTCAAGTTTTCAAACGTTGCGTCCACGTTGTCGCGATCAAACCATTGCAGGGTAACGTTTTTAGCCACGTCCACTTTGTTTTGATGATCGGCAGAAACGATGTCGATATTTTTACCGAACATCTTGCCGCCAAAATCTTCAATCGCCATACGCGCTGCCATGACGGCACCGGGGCCGCCGTATTCTGCGTAGAGGCCTGACATATCGGTAAGCACACCGATTTTCAGTGTGTCGCCCGTGAGTTTTCCTTGCTGTGCTGCCGCAAATTGTGCTGTAAGCGCACAGCTTGCCGCGACCATTGCTGCGAGTAGTTTCCGTTTCATTGCGATCTCCTGTTATAAAAATGCATCGAACAAATCAAACTTACACACCTAAAAATTCATGAAGCATATCGGTCTTTGCGGCGAGCTCGTGTTTTTCCACAACCGCCGCAATACCGCCATGCTCCATCACGTAGTGTCGATCAGCGAGAGGGGCGGCAAAACGGAAGTTTTGCTCGACCATAATGATCGTGTACCCCTTAGCCTTCAACTCACGAATAACGCGACCCAGCGTTTGCACGATGACCGGCGCAAGCCCTTCGGTAATTTCGTCGAGCAGCAGGATATTCGCACCCGTCATCAGGATACGCCCCATCGCCAACATTTGCTGCTCACCGCCCGAAAGGCGCGTGCCTTGGCTGTTTCGACGTTCTTTGAGGTTGGGAAACATCTCGTAAATCTGCTCAATACTCATGCCGCGTGCGCCCACTTTGGGCAGCAACATTAAGTTTTCTTCACACGACAAGCTCGAAAAAATCCCGCGCTCTTCCGGGCAATAGCCAAGGCCTAGTCGCGCGATGCGGTGCGAGGGCAGGCTAATCGCTTCTTGACCGTTGATTTTGACCGAGCCCGTGCGTTTTCCGGTGAGACCGAGGATGCCTTTTAGTGTGGTCGTGCGGCCTGCGCCATTGCGACCCAAGAGCGTGACAAGCTCGCCCTCTTTTACCTCAAACGAAACACCATGCAGAATATGCGATTCGCCATAAAAGGCGTGGAGATTTTCAACCGAGAGTGCAGCCGCTGCCATTACGCCTCCTCCATCTCGGCCGAGCCCACATAGGCCTCGAGCACCAGCGGGTTTTTCGATACTTCCGCATAAGGCCCTTCGGCCAGTACGGCACCGCGCGCGAGTACCGTAATGGTGTCGGATAAATTGGCTACCACGCTCATGTTGTGCTCCACCATGAGCACGGTCCGGTTAACGGAAACCTTGCGAATCAGCTCCACCACACGGCCTACGTCTTCATGCCCCATGCCCTGCGTGGGCTCGTCTAGCAGCATGAGCTCTGGGTCCATAGCTAGAGTCGTCGCGATCTCAAGCGCGCGCTTGCGCCCGTACGGCAGCTCGACGGTCATGATGTCCGCGTATTCGCTCAAATCGACCTGGGCGAGTAGCTCCATGGCGCGATCATTGAGCGGCGTGAGTGTGGCATCCGATTTCCAAAAATGAAAGCTGGTGCCGAGCTTGCGCTGTAGCGCAACGCGCACGTTTTCCATCACGGTGAGATGCGGGAAAACAGCGGAAATTTGAAATGAGCGAATCACGCCACGGCGCGCGATATCGGCCGATTTCTCGCCCGTAATGTCGTGGCCGTTAAAGTGAATCGAGCCTGAGGTGACGGGGAGAAATTTGGTGAGCAGATTAAAAAAAGTCGTCTTGCCCGCGCCGTTGGGCCCGATAAGCGCGTGGGTGGCACCGCGCTTCACGCGTAGCGAAACGTTGTCCACCGCGACAAAGCCCTTGAATTCCTTCACCAAGTTTTTTGTTTCGAGAATAATTTCTGATTTTTGTTCGGCACTCATGGCGGCATTAGGTGAATTGAGTAGGGACATAGAAATGGCTAAGCGATTCTAGCATCGCCACATTGCGACAAACTTGGCTTGGGTCAACGGCGCGCTCTAAAGTGCCCCCTAGCGCGAAAGTCCGCGCCGCTATTGGGTTTCCAGCCGATTGACGGAATCTTATAGCAACGCCTCCACGTGCGCGAGGGCGCTCCGCGCCAGCGCACCTAGGCTGTAGCCGCCCTCTAACGCGGAAACAATGCGGCCTTCGGCATACTGATCGGCGAATTCGCGAATCCGCGCGGTAATCCACACGTAGTCGTCCTCATGCAGTTTCAGGTAGGCGAGTGGGTCGTCGGCGTGCGCGTCGAAGCCGGCCGAAATGATGATGAGTTGTGGCTGAAACCGGTGCAGCGCGGGAAACCACGTTTTGGCAATCGCCTCGCGGAACGCCGCACCGGTGGTGTGCGCGGCAAGTGGCGTGGCGATCATGTGATCGTTGCCCGAATCCGCACCGGAGCCCGGGTAGTACGGGTGCTGAAAGCTTGAGCAAAACATGACGCGCGGATCGTCGTGAAAAATGTCTTCGGTGCCATTGCCGTGGTGGACATCGAAATCCAGAATCGCGACGCGTTCGAGCCCGTGGTGATTGAGTGCGTGCATGGCGCCAACAGCCACGTTATTAAAAATACAAAAGCCCATCGCGCGCTCATACGTGGCGTGATGCCCGCA
>JAYVGG010000219.1:0-4770 GCA_043772475.1 Burkholderiales bacterium | reverse complement strand
CGGGGTCTGGCGTGTGCGTGAGTGCCAGCGTTGCATGAGCAGAGTCATGAAAGCCTAATATCCACGGGCGTTTCCAGCCAATGCCGTGAATCGCGTGCGCCTCGGGCGGAAAGTTCTTGGTGAGTAAAAACGTTTCTGACCCTACTTGAAGTTGTGCGTTACCGATACGATTGGAGTACGGCACGAGTGGGTAGCAGGCCATGGCGCGGATGTTTTTTTCGGCGATGGCGGTGACGGTGGCGGGGCGCAGGATGTCATGCTCGCACCAGATGTAGCGGGCGATGGAGCCGCCGATTTCAGGGCAGAGGAGGAGGTGGCTTGAATTGTTTTTTAGGGCGACGGTGCTCATTTTTCTACGCTGTCGCCTGCCGATGGGGGCGATTGTTCGCGCGTTGGCGCAAGCTTTTCAGCAACTTGACGCATCGCCCCCTTCCCGGCGTTCCCCCGTGGCCGGGGGAAGGAGGGTAGCGCGCAAAGATTGCTGCACGCAGTCACTTGCGCGTGATGCGTGCGCTGCCCGCCGCGTCCGCGTGTACCGTGAGTCCCGTGGAGGCGCGGCAGGCGCTCGCTGGCACACCTGCAATCGTCGCACCCTCTTTTTCCACCACGAGCGTAACCACATTACCCATCACACACGGTGGCACGCGCGGGAAGCCAAATACACGCACCTCGTTGATCGGCGCGGCGAGATTCATTTCGCCGGTGTGCATCACGGCAGGCCCCAAGCACAGCACATGCCCTTCGCGCCCCCATGCGGGAAGTTCGTCGATTTTTCGGACGATGGTTTTAATGGTGCCGCCTTCGATGCGTTCGTTGGTGTCGAGATCGAACCACGCTTGGCCTCGCGGAAAATAGACTTCCACTTCACCACCCGCACGAATAATCGGTGCGATCAAAATCGCGTCACCAAATAGATATTGCAGCTCATACGCACGTGCGTGGCGATCCTGCGGGAACGCGAGCGCCATCGCGCGCATCAGCGGAAGCCCAGTAACGGCGGCCTGTTCGGCGGCACCCATGATGTAGGGGATTAGCCGATAGCGGAAGGCTAAGAGTTTTTTCGCGACCGTTTCAACCGCCGAACCCAACGCCCACGGCTCGCGTTCACCGATGCCGTGATAGCGAAAATGCGAGCAAAAAATTGCGTTCGCCGTCCACCGTAAATAGAGCTCGGCATCGGGCTGCGTGGCCCCATAAAAGCCACCGACATCGCTCGCGTAATACGGCACGCCGCTCATGCCATAGCAAAGGCCGCCCCGAATACTCGCGGCCATGCCCTCCCAATCGGTCTGTGGGTCGCCGCCCCATTGCATCGGGTAGCGCTGGCTGCCGATGAATCCATCGCGCCCCCACACCATCGCCGCGCCACGTCCGTGCTTGTTGTTGTAGCGTTGGGTAGCCTCAAACACGGCCTTGTTGTAGAGCAGCGGGTACACGTTGTGAAGGCGTTTGCCGGTGTCGCCGTTGGCGGCCAGCATGTCGTCTTCGACCTGCTCGCCGAAATCCGTTTTGATGACGTCCACGCCATCGTCAAACAACTTGTCGTGCGAATCCGCCCAAAATTTGGCGGCTTCAGGATGCGTGAAATCGAGAATGCCCGAAGGCGGCAATGGCGTTAATACGCTGCCGAAAGGATTATCGGTCGGGTCTTTTACCCAGTCGAACACATACGCGGCATCACCCTTGGTTTTGTCCGCATGGCGCAGTAGCCAGCCCTTGGCTTCGAGCGTCTTAAAGAGAGGATTGTGGATCGAGATGAACGGGTACTCCCACACGCAGACTTTGAGATTGAATTCTTTCAAGGTAACGAGAATTTTTTTCGGGTCATCAAAGCGCGATGTATCCCACTCGAACGCAAAGCGCGTCCGCACCTCCCAGGCAGCGCGGCCATCGAGCGTAATCACGTCGCAGGGCACGCCACGCTTTCGTAATTCAGCGGCGGTATCAATCGCGTCTTGCGGCGTTTTGTAATACGCCCGCGACAGCCACATGCCGAAGCTCCACAGCGGCGGCACCTTGGCGCGGCCAGTGAGCGCAGTGTAGTGGTTGATGATCTCGGTGGGCGTGCCCGCGAACAAAAATAAATCAAGGCACTCGTCTTCGACCTCGATCACGTAGCTGCGATGCGACCACTGCGGGTAGCCCACGCCATGCCGCACCACAGCGGGCGTATGCGCCAAGATGCCCCACCCGTCTGGGCTCCAGCAGAAAGGGATGTTTTTATACGAGAGCTCGGTGTTGACCCCAAGCGCGTCCTCGGTACGGCCACGCACGAGCTGCCCGCGTTTATTGAGTGGACCAAATTTCTCGCCGAGTCCGTAGATGGCGGTGTCGCTTTCAAGCGCGAAGGACGCGCACCAACAATTTTCTTTGGCGCCAAATGCAGGCAGACGCGTGCGGCCACGGAAGTGTTGATCGGTGATGGAGGAGAGGATTGGTTTGCCATCGCGAAATAGTTTGATAGTGAGCGGGGTGGCTTGGATTTCGAGTGTGAGGTTGCCGGTGGTGATGTTCCAGCCGGTTTGGGTGGGGGTGACTTCTAGCGTTGCGACGGGCGCTTGGAGGAGCAGGCCGTAGTCGGGGAGTGTGGATCTTCCGAGCGTGAGACGCATCACGTTTTGCGCGTGCGCGGATACGCTAAGCGGCGTACCGGCGAGGTCGAAATGGGCATCAATGCCGTTGCTCGAAATAAATTTAGTTTCGCTTAGGCGCTTGAAGGTGGCTTGGTTGAAGGTGTCGTTATTAAGTGCGGTGCTCAATGCGGTGCTCCTAGAAAATTTTTTCTCAATTTGATGCTCTTGCCCTCATCCCAGCCTTCTCCCTCGGGAGAAGGAGTGCTCCTCTTTGAGTTTACGCGGGGCAATAATGTTGCCTCATGTGTTGCGCCTCAACAACCACCGGCTAGCCCCTTCTCCTGAGGGAGAAGGCTGGGATGAGGGCAAGCTTGTCAATTTGCGACCCTATCCCTTGACCCCACCCGAAGTGAGCCCACTCACCACCCTATCCTGAAACACCACCACCACGATAATCACCGGCACCATCGCGATCACGAGTGCTGCCGAGATCACAGGCCATGGAAAAGAAAATTCCCCTTGGTACATTTGAATGCCGACCGGCAGGGTACGAAATTGCACGGCGGAATTCATGGTGAGCGATAGTAAAAATTCATCCCATGAATTCACGAACGCGATGATCGCGGCCGTGAATACACCCGGTGCGGCGAGTGGCATCACCACGCGCCACATCGCACCTAAGCGCGTGCAGCCGTCGATCATGGCGGCGTTCTCCAAGTCACGTGGAATCTCGGCGAAAAAGCTCACCAGTATCAAGGTGCAGATGGGGAGATTAAGCACCGTGTAGGGCAGCACTAGGGCCGCATAACTATTCAATAAATTTAACCCACGCATGATTTCAAATAGCGGCACCATCAGTGTCACCAACGGGAACATCGACACCGCTACAATGGCCGTCAAAATCAAATCGCGGTGCTTGAGATTAAGCCTCGCAATGGCATAGGCCGCGAGGGAGCTGACAAATAAACTGGTGATGGTGGCAAGGCCGGCCACCATCACGCTATTGAATAAATAAGTTGGCAGTGGCTGATCTTTGAATGCTGCGGTGAAATTGGCAATTGTTGGCGTATTCGGCCAGTAGGTGATGGGCTTTAGCGTGAGCTCGGCTTCGCCTTTAAGCGACGTAAATAAAATCCACAATGCCGGAAACATGCCATTGAAAATCACGATAGCCGCCGCCAGCCAGCGCAGGCGCTTACTCGTAAATAAGCCGCTCATTCGCGCCCCCCGCGCACGTAGCGCAGGTATACGAAGGTCGTCGCCATCGACATCAGAAACATAAATACCGCCAGCGCTGAGCCATAGCCTAGGTCTAAATAATCAACCGTGTTCAATTGAATCAGCATCGCAAGCGTTTGCGTTTCTTCGCCGGGGCCTGGCATGGAAAAGGGAATGTCGAAGGACTGAATCGCGGTAAGGGTGCGGAAAATTAACGCCACTAACATCGAGGGCACTAGCAGCGGCAGCGTGATCTCACGGAACTGGGTGAAGCGCGATGCACCATCGACTTCGGCGGCTTCGTAGAGTGAGGCGGGTATCGTCTGCAAACCTGCCAACAAAATTAGCGCCATGAAAGAGGAGGTCTTCCAAATCGTGGTGAGGCAGATTGTCATCATGGTGAGCGTGGGCGAATTAAACCAAATCTGCGGCTTGACCCCAAGCCACGGAAACCCACTATCCACGCGGCGAATGAGGTCATTCACGATGCCGTACTCGCTATGAAAAAACCACGCGAAGATGAGGCCAACGAATGCTAAGGGCAATGCCCACGGCAGTAGTAAGGCCAAGCGAATCACGCCTTGGCGCTTAAAGGGCATGTTGGCCAGCAGCGCCAAACCTAAGCCAATCACCAGCGCGCCGGGCACGGTGACGAAGGTGATGATGAGGGTGTTTTTGACGGCGCGCCAGAACATGGGGTCGTTCATGGCAGCCACATAATTATCGAGGCCGACGAAGGTGACGGGGATGCCGCGCGCGAGACGCACATCGTAAAAACTATTGAGGATGAGATTCGCTACCGGGTACACCACGATGGCGAGGATGACGAGCATCGCGGGTGTGAGCAGCACGTAGGCGAGCGTGCGCTCGCTAGGGTCTAGGATGCGGTCAATGCGTTTGCGTTCAGTCATCGCACCGCGCGCGCGACGCGCGTTTCAATTTCCGTCAAAGCCTCACGCGGGGTCTTCACGCCCGCCAT
>JAYVGG010000218.1:0-2909 GCA_043772475.1 Burkholderiales bacterium | reverse complement strand
GCGGGGCCTGCGCGATCAACGCGTATTCGCCTTAGGCGAATGGGCAGCAGGTGCAGCCTTTGAAAACTTTTCGCCACCGCCGAAACAGAAATCTGTATCCACATCCATTGGTCGCTCGCCCTTGTTGGGCAAGCGCTGACCCGCACGTCAGGAATTTACAGATAGGCAACCCTTGACTAGCACTCTAGCTGAACTGCTCAAAGACAGCGCCTACCGCCTCACGCAATTCAAAGCCGAGTTCATCGAAGCACTAGAGCAATCCATCACGCTCAAAGCCTCGGCAAAGCTTTCCACGCCTTACGTCAAGTGTCTCGTGCGTGGCAAACCGATCAAGCTTACGCCCGAGGAAGCTGTGCAATGGAACGACGACCCGAAGGCTGGCCCGCTCTGCACGCGACAAGACGATTACCCGATCTTCTTCGCGACGATGAAGGAGCCGAGTAAAGACAACAGCGGCGACAAAATTTACGTCAAGCTGAGCGATATTGACGCATGGGACGCAGCCCCAAAACCTAATGATCCGAAAGCCTCGGAACCGCTCGCGCGCTACAACGCCAGCCCGAAAGAGCTTGACGAATTCGTGCTCGACGATCACGAACACCTCGTCGTCAAACACGATCTTTTCAGTCATAGCCTCAAAGGCGGCAAACGCACACCTGCTGGCATCGCCGAAGCGTTCGCCGAATTTGCGAACAAGGAAAAACTAGGTTTTTTTCGATAGGCCCTTTCAACGCCGCCCGCTATCGGGCGTTGTTGGAAGGGCTTGAGGCGACTGAAATACTCTTTTCGTCGTTGGTTCTCGATACCGAGACCAAGCGGATGGATTCCGATTTTTTCAATCGCAAAGCGCTTGCTGCACAAACTCTGGTTACAAAAACTCTGCGTCTTGGCGATCTGGTTGAAGACGGATACCGGGTCGTGTACGAGTCCACCGCGACGGTTGATCGTACAGAAGGCGAAGCTCTTCACTGGCCATATTTTCTGCAATCGGCGGACATCACAACGCCGTTTATCAGCGCGGCAAGCATGGGTTGTGTGAAACCGTCAGATTGGGAGCGATATCCGAAAGGGCGTATTCAACCGGGCGAATTGTTGATCGAAGTCAAGGGCAAGGCGGAGAAGCTGGCCATCGTGCCAGATGACTTCCCGAAGAACACTTTGGTTTCAGGCACGTGTTTCAAGCTCACGACTAAGTCACCGGATGATCGCTACTGGCTTCTTGCGTATCTCACTTGCAGGTATGGGCAACTTTTGAAGGATCGGTTGAAGACCAATCTCCTGATTAGCTACATCGCAAAGGACGATCTGTACTCGTTACCCGTCCCGCATTTGAGCTCGATTCTTGTAGCCACAATCAAACAGACTGTGGAGAGCGCCTTTGCGGCATTTCGTAAAGCCAGAGCCAGCACATCCGCCGCCGAACTTCAATTTTTAAGAACGACAAACCTTGAAAAATGGAGTCCACAAGAACCTTTGACCTATGTGCGCAGTAGCCGCGACGTTGCAACGACTGGGCGAATGGACGCAGAACATTTCAAAGAAAAATTCTATGCGGCGAAGCATGCGCTGCTCGCGTCTGGCGCCAAATCTTTTGCCTCGCTGCCTACCTTGCTGGACTCACTAACTAACGGGCAGACCCCATTAAGGCATGACTTAAGCGTTGGCGATGTTCCATTTTTGTGCGCGGAGCATGTTGCCGACTTTACCCTTCTCTACGGCAGTGAGAAGCGAATACTGTTGTCTCACCACAATAAAGAATTAAGCAGAACAAAACTTCGAAACGGGGACGTACTGCTGACAATTAAAGGGCGTGTCGGCAATGCTGCAATTGTTGAGAATATCGTTAGGCCTGTAAACATCAACCAAGATGTCGCATTGCTGCGCTTCAACGACAAATTGCCGCTTTGGTACATAGTGGCCTACATAAACTGCCGCTTCGGAAAGCTCCAGTCAGAAAAGATGGCGACTGGCGCGATTAATCCGTTTCTAGGTCTTTTTAGTATTCGGCAATTTGAGGTTCCTATTTTTGAGCAAGCGGTGATGGACGAGATCGCGATTGAGACGCGCAACCACGTCACTGACGCACGGCACTCAGACGAGCGCTCCACCCGACTCCTCGAAGCCGCCAAACGCGCCGTAGAAATCGCGATTGAAGACAGCGAGGCCGCGGCGCTCGCGTATTTGGAAAAAGTAGCCGAGCCCGTTCGCTGAACTACAAGTTTTTTTGCTTGGCGATTGAGTAAAACTGGGCGACCAAAAGTGAAGCAGCTTTTCGGTAAAACCCCCATTCAAATTGGGCCTAACGGCTTTTTTGCAAATTATCGACTATTCGGTAAAATCGCCTTATGCCCTTATGAAATGGGCGTTTTTAGAAGAAGCTGTACTCCCTAGGCGCTCAAAATTTAGCGGCTAGCCGTATAGCCAGCCATGAGCGAGACGCGCCGACTAGGACTTCGCTAAACCGCCTCAAACCCCGCGGCAATCACGATACCCGCATCGGCGACTGCTGCCAGCGCCGCCAGCAATCGGTGCGCTTCTGGGATGTTCTGCGCGGCTTGGGTGATGGCTGCGGTGTAGACGGTGGACAGCGCATACGGCTCGGGCAGTGCGCCCGCGTATTGCACGCCGGGCGTGTACAGGATTTCCGAACATTGGGTGATGCCTATGGCCCCGGTTTCACCCACGCCCGCCACGTTTGCCGCATCGGCCATCGCTCGCATGGCGATGGCCCCGCTGGGGAACGTGGCGAAGCGATCTTCGTACGACGGCACGAGCCCCAGCGAGGTGAGCACCTTGAGGCAATGAATGCTGGCGGTGGCGCGAACCGGGTCGGGGAAGTAGATTTTTGTGGCGTTGGCGCACAACTCGCGCAACGCCGCCACGCTGTTGATCTGCATGGGAGCGGATGA
>JAYVGG010000217.1:0-21762 GCA_043772475.1 Burkholderiales bacterium | reverse complement strand
ATGACGCTCGCCAATGCGCTCACGGTAATTCGTAATCTGGGCCAACGTGCGGTGTTTCCCGCGCAGGCTGGGGTATCGGCATGGATGGGCGACACGCGGGTACACCGCCAACATCAAGCGCTGATCTCCGACGCGCAAATCGCAGCGCTCACCAAAAAACTTTTGCCCGGCGATGTCATGCTCCAGCGGCGCGAATGGTATGTCTCGAATGTGGGTCTGCCCGGCTTTTGGTCTCACGCGGCACTCTACATCGGCACGCCACAAGAGCGGCTCGCGTTTTTTACCGACGCTGAAGTTGCCGCGTGGGTAAAAAGCCAAGGTGTCGCTGACGGTGAATTTGAAACGCTCTTAAAGATGCGCTATGCCAAAGCCTATGCGACATCCATTGCCGCCCAAGAGCACGGCCACGTGCCACGCGTATTGGAGGCCATGAGTGAAGGGGTGTCGTTCACCACGATCGAGCATTCCGCAGCGGCCGATTCACTTGCCGCCTTGCGCCCACGGTTATCCAAAGTCGAGCGCGCGAATGCGATCTTGCGCGCGTTCAATTACGCGGGTCGCCCGTATGATTTTGATTTCGATTTTCAGACGGATGCGAGCTTAGTCTGCACCGAGCTCATTTATAAATCTTACGAGCCTGCTGCCAATATCAAGGGGATTCGTATGCAGCCGTCCCCCATTCTGGGGCGCTTAGCGATACCCGCCAACGACTACGCGAATGCCTTTGATAAAGAGTACGGCACGCCCAATCAGCAATGGGATTTAATTTCATTTTTAGATGGCTCAGAACGCCGGAACACCGCACTGGAAGCCGATCTCGGGCAATTTCGCACAAGTGGAAAGCGCCCAAAATGGCACATCATGCTACCCGATTCCACCACCACCAAGGCCGTCAAAAGATCATGAAACGCACGCTCGCTTTCTTAGTGTTGCTGCCGCTACTGGCTTCAGCAGAACCAAACAAAATTGTGCTCTACGATAGCTACGGGAGTCTCGAGCGCGCGGTGATTACGGGCCGCGTGATTGAATCAACATCGGCAACGGAGGCGAAGATTTCGGATGGATGGTTTCGCAATCTGTGGCGCAATATCGGCGCGATGATGAATTCGGAGAAGGAGGGGGTCGCCATTGAGCTACAGTTAGGCGCGCAAAAAGTTAGGGTCAAATCCGACGAGGAAGGCTATTTTCAACTCACCGTGCCGGCGGCAGCGCTTGCGAGCGGTTGGCAAGATATTATGGCAAGCGGAAAAAACTCTCGCGGGGCAGGGCGATTATTGATCGTGCCGAAAGCCAATAGCCACGGCGTGATTTCTGATATTGATGACACCGTGGTGGTGTCCGACGTGCTGAGCAAGAAAAAATTACTGGAAAATACATTTTTAGAAAATCCGCTGCAACGAAAAACATTTGTCGGTACCGCCGCGTTTTATAAGCGCCTCCTTGCGGCCAATGCAGTTGCGGATGCGGTACCCATGTTTTATCTATCGGCCTCGCCTCGGCAATTGGCGGAAAATATCTCGGCTTTTTTAGTGCAAAACGAGTTTCCAAAAGGAGCGCTCATCACGAAGCAGATTAGCGGCGCCGACAAAGACCCGCTCCTGGACCAGCAAAAATATAAGGCTGCAAAAATTGAGGCGATTTTTGCCGCGATGCCGTGGGTGAAATTTAATTTAATCGGCGATGATGGCGAGAAAGACCCTGAGATCTACCGCGCTGTTCAAGAGAAATTTCCCGCGCGCGTAGCCAATGTATTCATCCGTAAGGTTAACCCCGATCCGGCGCGGGCGACCTATGCGGGGCAGCTCGACTTAGCAGCGGAAATCGCCAAGTAGAGCAAGGTTGAAATCGTGTACCGCCCTTATTCAAACTGGGAGTTTTCATGTTGATCGAGCGAGTTTATAAAACAGTATTTTTAGCTTTACTCACCGCCGTCGTGATACCGACCAGCGCGTTCGCGCAAACCTACCCTGCCAAACCGATCCGCATCATCGTGCCCTTTACGCCCGGCGGCTCGACTGATATTTTGGCGCGCAGTATCGGCCAAAAGCTCACTGAGGCCTGGGGCCAGCCGGTGCTGATTGAAAACATCGCGGGAGCCGGTGGCTCGATTGGTGCCGATAAGGTCGCGAAGGCCCCCGCTGATGGCTACACGCTTCTGATGGGGCACATCGGCACGCTCGCGGTGAATCCTTCCATCTACCCAAACCTAAGCTATGACCCGGTGAAAAATTTTGCGCCAGTCGCGTGGGTGGCGAATGTGCCAAATGTCCTTGCCGTCCACCCGTCGGTGAACGCAAAAAATGTGGCCGAGCTTGTCGCCCTTGCAAAGGCCTCGCCGGGAAAATTTAACTACGGCTCCGGTGGTAACGGCAGTGCCGCGCATATCGCGACTGAATATCTGAAACTCAAAAGCCAAACGCAAATCGTCCACGTGCCCTACAAAGGCACCTCACCGGCTGTGACCGATTTAGTGGCGGGACAAATCCAAATTTTGTTCACGGGCGCCCCAGCACTACTGCCGTTTGTGAAGTCTGGCCAGCTGCGCGCACTGGCAGTGTCAAGCAGCGTGCGCCTCGATGTGTTGCCCGATCTACCCACTGTTGCCGAGAGCGGCATCAAAGAGTTGGCAGGCTTCGAGGCCGACCAGTGGTACGGCATCGTCGCCCCCGCAGGCACACCGCCGGCCATCATTAGCAAACTCAATAGCGAAATCAATAAAGCACTCTCATCTGCCGAGCTAAAAATGCGCTTACAAAACGAAGGTGCCCTTGCCAACCCAACCACACCCGAAGCATTCGGGCAGCTCATTGTGCGTGAGATCGAGCGCTGGAAGCCGGTGGTGCGGGCGGGAAATATCTTGCCAAATTGACAAAAGCCCAATAGGGGCGCGGCGTTTCGGGCTATGCGGGGTTGGGGGTCGAGCAGTAAATGGGCAGGACGCTGATGTACAGATGAAAAAAACGGGTCGCGTTGGCGGCCTGTTTTTTTTGCATGGCGTGCGGCTGGTGGGCTTTTGCAATGACGACAAAAAAACTCAAATCATTGTGTATTTTTTCTAACGTTGGCCGCTCTTATGTGTGCTGGCAACGGTTTTGGGTTCACGCATGACTTACGATAAATCGACGCTTGATGTGTTTCGATTTTTCCGCAATTTCCCTTCGCGAGAGCCCAATCGCGGTGCCAGCAACGTTACTTTTTTCCTTTTTAATTTTGGAGATACTCATGAAAATGACGACAAAAGTTAGCTGTGTTGCGGCATTACTTCTCGCCACTGGCGCAATGGCTGCTGAGGCGGCGCAGGTTCGCATTAAGTGTGAAGTTCGCGGTGATCGTTCCGTTGTGTCGGTGGATGGCCGTAATCTGGCTCCGGGCATGTACAGCGCAACGATCACCTCGGGCTCAAACACCGCCTCCGCACCAGTCGGGCCGACGATTGGTGACGAAATCGAATTTGATTTCGCCAGCAACCAAAACGATATCGCGCAGGGTGCCTCGGCGATTGCGCGTAATTTCATTCAAGGGGCAACGGTGAGCGGAAAAATTTCGACACCGGATGGATTTGTTGTCGTTAACGATACCGTAGCCTGCCGCGCACGGTAATAGCCCAGCTGTGATCACAGGCATCCACCGCATTGTTTGCGCTGGGTGCCTGTGTGTTTAATGAAGGATGGGGCGGGGGTGCGTCAGTTCGGGACGAAGCATCGATGCCTTGGAATAGACGCTGCGGTGAATGCGCCCAGTACCCGATCCCGACCTTCCCGTTGCAGGCGAAGGCGCCAAAAACCGCAGCCATTGCCCATGCTTCACCTAAGTGTCAAACACAATGAAGCACGACATGCACCGACACTAGCCTAGTCACACGCTCAACCCCGCATAAGCCCTTCGCGATCACGCGAGAGCGCGGTGGGGCGGGCGCCATCCACGCGCTGGCTCCGCAAGCTCCCCCAAAGCACCCCTCTGAAGCAACCCGATGGTCAATTATTGTTAGCGCTCGTCGTCGGCTGCCGCATTGTCCGCGTTCAGTTTTCAAGGTGCTGCTGCGCTTTGCAAACTAGCGCGTGCCCCTGTGACCATTCCGCTTACATTTTGCTTGATCGCCTCGTAGACGCAACGCAGGAACCATCATCAGGGCACAGCTTTTCAGCAAATTGCCGCTTAGGTATACTCACTGAAAATATAACGATATATGGGAAAACATCGACCCCTGAAAGGCACGCGCATGGCACACACGCTGAAGTACTCTTCTCGCAAGCGAAACGCATTCGGCGCCGCAATTGCCGCCGCGATTTTACTGATAACAACAGCCGCACCACTGGCGCTGGCGGCGGTTGAGGGCGCTAACTACGTTCACACCGCGCAAAGTGGTGACACCTTGATCCATCTTGCTAAACGGTTTTTGGTCGATGAAGCCAATTGGCAATCGATCAAAACATTTAACAATATCAAAGACCCACGCATTATTCGTCCCGGCACGTCGATTCGTATTCCCCTTAGCCAGATGAAGACGGTCGAGCTACAGGGCAGTGTGGTGCGTGTGGATGGCCCGGCGGAATCGAACGGGGTGAAGCTCGTGGCCGGTGCGCCGATACGCGTGGGGCAGGATATCAAGACCGGGGAGAATGGTTTTGTCACCATCAAACTCGCCGATGGCTCGACCTTGCAGGTGCAATCGCTCACACAGGTGCGGCTTGAAAATGCGCGCCTGATTTCGGCCGCTGGTGTACAGCAAACGCGGGTGGCGCTGGCCTCAGGCCGTGTGGAAGCGAATGTGGAGAAAGTAGCAGGCGGTACGCGGCAGTTTGAGATTCGCACGCCGACCTCAAACATGGGTGTGCGTGGCACAAAATTCCGCGTGAGTAGTGATGCCGCCGCGAAGAGCTCGACCGGCGAAGTGCTTGAAGGGTCGGTGAATGTAGCCGAGCTTTCCGCAAGTGGAAACCGCGATGTGCTGGCCGGTTTTGGTACCGTGGTGGCGGAAGGTAGGGCGCCAGCGGAGCCGGTGAAATTATTACCGCCGCCCGATCTTTCTACGACGGCTGAGTTGCACGAGCGGCCGTTACTGCGCTTCAAATTTGCAGCCCTTAACGGTGCCACCGGCTACCGCGCACAAGTGGCCGCCGATGATAAATTTAGCGAGATGCGCGCTGAAGGTGTTTTCAAATCGGCCGAGGCCAAATTTGGCGATCTTGCCGATGGTAAATATTTTTTACGTCTGCGCGCAGTCGATAAATCTGGCATCGAGGGGGCGGACTCGGTCATCGCATTTCGCCTCAAGGCGCGCCCCGAGCCACCGTTTGCTTCCGCGCCACAAAATAAATCGAAATTTTCTGGCGAGAATGCCGATTTCAAATGGGCTAAATCAACTGAAGCCGCAAGCTATCGGTTCCAGCTTGCGCGTGATGCCAAGTTTGCCACCTTGGTGACCGACGAAAAAGCGGTAACCGGCGATGTCTTCACGCCCCCTGCTAATCTCACACCGGGTGAATACTTTTGGCGCGCGGCCAGTGTGCGCGCCGATGGCGACACCGGGCCTTGGGGGGATGTGCAATCGTTCGTGCTAAAACCAAAACCAGCCGCGCCGAATCCGCCGAAAGAAGACGCGAAAAGTGTCGGTTTCTCGTGGGGCAGTGAGCCTGAGCAAAAATTTGATTTTCAGGTTGCACGTGAGGCCACGTTCAAGGACTTATTGATGGAGCAAAAACTCGATAAGCCCGAGATCACCATCGAAAAACCAAAAGCGCCGGGCACGTATTTCATGCGCTACCGCTCGATTGACCCCGATGGCTTTGTGGCGCCTTATAGCAGCGCGCAGAGCTTCGAGATACCGGTGCCGAAGCCACCCGAGCCGCAGCATCCATGGTGGTTGCTGTTGTTACTGCTGCCGATTGCGCTCTAGCAGTAGAAAATCGAAATAATAAAACCGCCAAACCCCGCGCTGCTATTGGGGTTTGGCGGTTTTTTATTGCGCGTAATGTATGCGCGCCAAGAGCTTAGAACTTCTTCCACATCAATAGTGCATTAATTGTCTGCGTTAATGCGTCAATCTTGCTCGTTGCGCTATGGCTCCTTCCCCTGCAAGGGGAAGGCGGGGGATGGGGTACTGTGAATGCCGCCAACCCAATTTGAAGCACCCCCTTCCCAGCCTTCCTTGCAGGACGCGCATTCCATTGCATTGGAATGCCGTTCGATGGGCGAGGAGCATGCTCCTCGAAACCCCCATCGAACCCCCGCAAGCGAGAGGGAAGGAGCGCAGCCTGCGAACGTATGCACGTTATTGCTTTAATGAAATAGAAATTTAATTAGAACTTCTTCCACAGGCGCAAGAAATACGATGCGCCGTTTAAGCCAAACTGTACGCTGTCGTAAATAAAGCCGTTGTCGGTTTCGTTTGCGTCTTGTTTGGTGGGCTTCACGTTAAAAATATTATTGCCACCGAGGGTGATTTTGGTGGTGGAGTCCACTTTATACGTGAGTGAAATATCGGCCGAAGTTTTAGGCTTATATTCAGCATTCGGTACGCCACCGGCGGTGCCGGAAAAGGTGCCGAGTGTCTGCGCGCCAAAGTGGATGATCTTAAACTCCGGCTGCCACGCGCCACTGCTGTAATCAAAGCCGAGCGTTACTTTTGCGCGCGGTCCGCCTTGCTCTAAAAATAACCGCTCGCGCTCGGATAGCAGCACCTCTTCAAAGCCGGCCAACTTCGGCGGGGCTTTGATATTGGTGACTTCGGTCTTGCTGAAATTACCGGCGAGGAAGGTGGTGATCTTGCCGCCTGCCATGCTGGCCTCGTGCGAGAGCGTGAGATCGAGCCCGCTGGTTTTGGTGTCTACGCTATTGACGAAAAACTGCGCTTGGCCCACACCCAATGCCGCTAAGGTCGTGCCGAGTGCGGGGAAATTATCGGCATCAAATCGGCCCGAAAGCACGATCCGGTCTTTGATGTCGATTCGATACAAATCGGCGGTAGCTGAAAAACCTTTGGCAGGGTTTAGCGTTACACCAAACGAAAAATTCTTCGATTTTTCTTCGGTGAGCTTGGGGATGCCCGCTGCGACGGCGGCACGGCTGCCGTTAGGGGCAAGCACCACATCAAGCGGGCGACCGTTGATGAAATCGGTGAAGGTGGAGGAGAAAAAAACCTGCTGCAACGACGGCGCGCGAAAGCCTGAGCTAGCCGAGCCGCGAAGGGTTGCCTGCTCGGTGAGCTTTAAGCTGGCCGCGAGTTTGCCGGTGACGGTAGAGCCAAAGTCACTGAATTTTTCAGCGCGCAGTGCAGCCTGTGTTTTGAACGCTGTGGTGACATCGGTTTCAACGTCTAGGTACGCCGCCACACTGCTGCGGCTTTTGTTGGTCGCGTCACTTGGCTGAAAGCCGGGGAAGCCCTGACTACCGGCGTTACCGCCGTCGCCTAAGCCGTCCGCATCACTGTAAGAGCCTAGCTCACCGGCAAAAATACGGTAATTCTCACGCCGATACTCAGCACCCATAGCGATGTTGGTGTCACTGCCAACGAGGCGGCTGAAATCGAGATTGGTCGTCGCCTGTGAGAACGAAAACCCACCTGCATCAAACGCATTCGGGCTGATGCCGCGCCCGCCGCGTGTCAGGTCACGGTTTGCGATGGATGCGTTTAACGTATTGGTGATGTTGTATTGAAGCTTGTTGTAGCCGTAGGTCTGCGAGAGATCCATTTTCCAATCGCCAAGGGCTGCACGGTGGCCGATGGTGGCGTAGCGATCTTCCACTTCGCCGTTGATGAAGGGCACGAAGCCATTCGGGTACATGGCGGCGGAGTTCCGCGAGGGAATATCGTCGGAGCCGATGCCGCCACGTGCAAACGCACCCGATGAAGCATCGCGGCTCTGTAAGCCTGCGGTGAAATAGAGCTTGCTTGTCGGGCTGGTGGCCACGTCACCGTTGGCGTAAATAGTGGGGCTCTTAACGGCGGTGTCACCGATGATGCGTGGGTTGCCGGCCTCGGCGCGGTTGGAGCGGCCACGGTCTAGGTACTCGGCGGTGAGGGCGAGCACACCCGCGTCACCAATCGCAAAGCCGCAGTAGCCGGAGGCCAGCGTATTTTTACCGTCACCCGCCGAGTACTGGCCGTAGCCCAGCACCGCTTCACAGCCTTGGCGTTTTTTAAGCGTAATGTCGATCACACCAGCAATCGCATCGGATCCGTATTGCGCGGCGGCACCATCGCGCAGCACCTGCACGTTGTCGATGGCTAAGAGCGGAATCGCATTGAGATCGGTGCCGGTGTTGCCACGGTTACGCGCGCCGAAGATATTCACGAGTGACGTGGTGTGGCGGCGTTTGCCGTTGACCAGCACCAAAGTTTGATCTGAGCCCAAGCCGCGAAGCGCTGCCGAATCGACCAGATCAGCGCCGTCAGCACCGGTCTGGCGCGTGGAGTTAAAGGAAGGCGAAAGATATTGCAGCGATTGCGCCAAATCGAATTGGCCACCTTGCTCGGCGGCTTTAGTGAGGGGGATGAAATCGACCGGCACGGGGGTGTCGGTTGAGGTGGCATTGGTGCGACGTGAGCCCACCACAACAATGCTATCTAGCTTGGCGGCAGCCTCTTTTTTTGCGTCAGTGGGGGAAGCACTCGCCGGTGTTTGCGCGCCCGCGATCACAGCGTGCTGCGCTGCCAGCAGGGCGCTACCCCCGTACAAACTTAATAAAACTGCTTTACGTAAAATATGCATTGCCTTACTCCGTGGGTTATGGAATTTGATTGTGGAAACTGTGACGCGCGTTACTCTCCATTGAACATGTTACACAGTTGTATCAAGGCTGCAACAACGGCGGCGAAAAAAAAACACGCATACGGCTGGAAAGCCAATAAGGGCGCAGGGTTTGGCCTAGCTAGTCAAGCGCGCGAAAAGCGGCCACATCGTGCCAATCGGCCAATACCCAACGCACGCAGGGTGTGCCGTCGGCCTCATGCGCGTGCGTATGCGGGCGATGCGTGTGGCCATGAATCATGTGCGTAACCGCGTGGGTACGAAACGCATCGGTCACGGCGCTCGCCGTGACATCCATGATGTATTCAGCCTTGAGCGATTTTTCGGCACTACTTTGGGCGCGCGCTGCGACGGCGAAACGCGCGCGCTCGGCGTAGGGCTTCGCTAGAAAAGCGCGCTGCCAGGCTGGGTCGCGCGCTTCTCGGCGAAACTGTTGATAGGGCACATCTTCGGTGCAAAGCGTATCGCCATGCAGGAGCAGCACGCGCTGCCCATTGATCTCGACCACGCTTGGGTCTGGCAAGAGCGATAGACCGGCCTCGTGTGCAAAACGCGCGCCAATCAAAAAATCACGATTGCCGTGTAGAAAAAAAATCGGCACCTGCAACGATAAGGTTTGCAGTGCAGTCGCAATCTCACGCGCGAGCGGGTCGTGGTCGAGCTGATCGTCGCCCAGCCAGTAATCGAATAAATCGCCGAGTATGTAAAGCGCCGCAGCATTGCGCGCGCGGGTGGCGAGGAAATCTACAAATAGCGCGGTTACTTCTGGGCGCGTGGCGGCTAGGTGCAGGTCTGAAATGAAAAGAGTGGGGCGCATGGCCGACTATAAAACAAAAAAGCGATGGGCTTTTCGCCCATCGCTTTTTTTGCGCTGCTAAAACTTGAAAATTACTACACGCATTCTGCCTTTTCAATCACCACTTGCGTGGTCGGCACATCTTGCGCGCCGGTTGGCACGGCTTTGATTTTGTCGACAACTTCGGTGCCCTCGATGACCTTGCCGAATACGGCGTAGCCATAATTAGCCGGGCCCTGATGATTCAAAAAGCCGTTATTGGTGACGTTGATGAAGAACTGTGATGTGGCGGAATCCACCACGTTGGTGCGCGCCATGGCGACGGTATAAATATCGTTGGTGAGGCCATTCGTGGCTTCGTTCTTAATTTGTGGCATCGTCGCTTTTTGCTTCATCGACTTATCAAAGCCGCCGCCCTGAACCATAAACGTGCCGATCACGCGGTGAAAAATGGTGCCGTTGTAATGGCCAGATTCAACGTACTTAATAAAATTCTCGACCGAGATCGGGGCTTTTTCTTTGTTAAGTTCGAGCGTGATATTGCCCATCGAGGTGGTGAGTTTTACTTTCATGGCGTTTCCTTTGTCGTTTGGTTTACAAGCTGAAGCTTTGGCTACGGCGGGCTTAGCCACCGTGGCCGGGGCGGACTGCGCGCAGGCCGCACCGACCGTGAGTGAGAGGAGTGCAGCGCTTAAGCGAAATACGGATGCGGTGGAGTACATATGAGACCTCGTTGGTTGGGTAAAAAATTGATTGCCTAGCTCGCTATCGCTTCATGAATAATTTGCCAGCTGCCATTTTCAAATTGCCAATACTGACTTTTTTTAAGCTTGACGCTATTGCGGCTTGTTTTGAACGTTTGCTCAAAGCTCACCATCATCATCGGCGGGCTGTTCGCGGCGGTGGGGTAGGCAAAAACCGATAAATTGGCCAGCGTGACCTTGAGAGGCTGCGTGCCAGTGGGGGCGGCGAGGCTGGCACGTTTTTCGGCTTTCCATGTTGCGAGTGCTAGACCTTGCGTGTCAAATTTAGTCGAATAATGCGTGATGAACGAATCAACATTACGTTTTTCCCAGTCATAGCGCCATGATTCGACCGCGGCGAGCACATCTGCGCTTGTTTTACGCCATTGCTCCGGCGTCTTCCACGCAAGTGATGCTGCTAAAACGACCGGGGTCGAGCCGGGGTTTACATATTGCCGAATTGAGGCCAAATCATCATTGCTCAGCACCACACAGCCGTCACTTGCGCGCGGCGGGCGGCTATACGTGTTGGACGGCGTGCCATGCAGCCAAATACCAGAGCCGGTGCGGCCTGCGCGCCGATCAAGCTCATTGGGAAAATTGAGCGCGAAGGCCCCTGAACCATACAGATCGGGCAGTTTTTTGGTGATTTCGCTCGTCACGAAATAGACCCCAACGGGCGTGCGCTGATCGCCCTCACGCTGCTTATAGTCGCCCAGCTTGCCGACGGTCACGTAGTAATCGGTCACGTATTCGGGCTTACCGGCGACGTTTTTAAATACGTATAAACGTGATTTTTCACTATCGAGTATGAACGCGTGCTGATGATTGGTGCTTAAGCGAACAATCGCGGCCGGTAGGGTATTGGCCGGGCGTGGGTTTAGGAGGTGCTTGAGTCTTAGCCGCGCTTCTTGGCGCAGATCAGCGAGCTCTTCGGCGTTGGCGCCAACAGGGGCTAGTGCGGTGGGCTTTCCGGCCTGCGCCATCAAAATATCGCCCCGGATTAAATGCCCCAAGCGGAAATTGGGATATTTTTTCAGAACAATATCAATTTCTTTCAGCGCCACACTCATGCGCCCGGCATCGAGTGCCGCAAAGGTGCGAATGAGCGCCGCCTCAACCTCGTTGCTTGAAGACGGTGCCGCCGCCGCACTGCCAACCAAGGCGAGTGCAAGCGTAAGCACGCCGCGCACAAGGGCGCGGCGTGATTGGGTAAAACATAATTTCATGTGGCGATCCAAGCTGGACAACGCTTCCCCTACTGGTACATGTTTACGGCCGCTCAGCGCATCGAACGAATCAGCCAGCGTCCGCCCACTTTAGAGAGCTTCATTGTCTTTGTGCTGACGTTTGACAGCACATCAGATTTATAAGCTTGACGGAATACCGCCGTCGCTTCGTCGCCCTTCATGGTGATTTGTACATTGCTTAATTTTACGTCGATACTTTTTGGGGCTTCGATACGCTCTTTACGTTGGCGCTCCCACGCCTTGCGGCCAAGGCCATCGGCGTTTTCAAAATTAGGCGCAAACGCGGCAAGATAGCCCGGCACATCTTGGCTCGACCAAGCGGCTGCCCAGGTATCGAGCGCGGCGCGCACTTCAGTATCGGTGCCGCTGGCAGCGGCTACGGGGGCTTTAACCGCCGCTTCAACCACGGGTGCGGCGGCGACCGGAACCGCCTTAGCCGGTGTGGCCTGCGCGACCTGCACCGGCGGGGTTGGCGCAACTGGTGGCGCAACTGGTGCTGCTTTTACCGGTGTTGCGGCAGGTGGGGGTGCCACCACAAGCGGTGTCACCTTGGGCGGTTCGGCCTTTGCGACTTGTACCGGTGCCGGCATCGGCGTAGCTGCGGCAGCACCGGCCTTCGTGCCGGGGAACATGCTGCGTACCATGGTCAGCTTCGATTGCGCGGTGGTGTTCGTCTTATCGAGGGCTAGTGCTTTATCGTAGGCGCGGCGGGCGAGCTGCGCGTGCATATCGCCTAGGTTTTCGTGCGCGGTCGCGTAGGTTGGGTTGGTGTGGATGGCGAGCTCGAGGGCGGCCTTGGCTTTTTCGTAGTTACCTTGGCCCGCATAGAGCACGGCGAGGTTGTTGTAAGGCTCAGGGAGCTCGGGGAAATCTTCGGTGATGCCCGTGAAGACTTGAATTGCCTCGGCGGTTTTATTTTGCCCCGTGAGGATATTGCCTTTCAAAAAACGCGCCTGCGCGTCCTTAGGCTGCACGGCGAGTACCGCATTGAGCTTCGCGAGTGCTGGGTCAAACTTATTTTGATCGTACAGTTTGAGCGCCTCTTTGATGTCGTCAGCGGGTGCCGCGATTGCCGCACCGGCACAACCAATGAGGAGCGCGCCCAACAGTGAAGCAAGACGTGAGCGGCGCGGTTTTGTAGCCTGGTCTGATGTGGTCATAGTGTTATAATTCGTTGAATTTTATAAGAAACAATCAGGAAACAGCAGCGCTATTCTACCAAAGACCCGCACAAAGATTGCAACAATGGCAGCTATATTTCCTCCCCGCAATGCTCTGCATCCGACGGCCACCCTCGTGGCGCGATGTTGTTCGGCCTAAGCTACTAGCGCGCGCGCTTGAGGCTAGTCAGCCGCGCGCAGCAACCCCCCCCCGCATTTCCACTTTAGGCCGGATTCGCTCGACCCATTTAATCACGATCATGCAAACCCTCTACAACACACTCACGCGCAGCGTCACACCCCTTAAGACCATCGAGCCCGGAAAAGTTCGCATGTATGTGTGCGGGCCAACGGTTTATGATTTTTATCATATTGGCAACGCGCGCGCGTTCACGGTTTTTGATCTGGTATTTCGCTGGTTAAGCGCCAGTGGCTACGCGGTGAGCTACGCGCGCAACATCACCGATATCGACGACAAAATCATCACCCGCGCGCGCGAAAACGGCGAAGCCATGGCAAGCCTCACCGAGCGCATGACGGCGGCTATGTTTGAAGACTCTGATCGCTTAAAGCTCCTGCGCCCGACGCATAGCCCACGTGCGACGGCTCACATTCCGCACATGCTGGCCATCATCAAGCGGCTCGAAGACAAAGGCATTGCGTACCGCGCCACCAATGGCGATGTTTACTACGCGGTGCGTAAATTCGCCGATTACGGCAAGCTTTCACGGCGCAACCTCGATGAACTGGTGGCCGGTGAACGCGTGGCGATCGAAACCGCCAAACACGACCCGCTCGACTTTGTGCTCTGGAAAGCGGCCAAGCCCGACGAGCCGCAATGGCCGTCGATCTTCGGCCAGGGCCGCCCCGGCTGGCACATCGAGTGTTCGGCCATGTGTGAGGCGGTGTTTGGCGAGACGCTCGATATTCACGGCGGCGGCTGGGATTTGCAATTTCCGCATCATGAAAACGAAATCGCGCAGACCGAAGCGGTGACCGGCAAGCCGTTTGCGAACGTCTGGATGCACGCGGCGTTTTTGAATGTCGACGAAGAGAAAATGTCGAAGTCGCTCAACAATTTTTTCACGCTCAGAGACGTGTTGAATCAACTCGATGCCGTGCAGGGCGGCGAAGCGGTGCGGTTTTTTCTCATGCGCGGGCACTATCGTAGCGAGATCAATTACTCGTGGGATACGCTCGAGGACGCGCGCCAGACTTTGCTTGGTTTTTACATAGCACTCAAAGAGGTGCCGCCGGAAGACGTGTTGATTGATTGGGCTGACCCCTATGCAAAACGCTTTCGCGATGCGATGGAGGATGACCTGAATACGCCGGCTGCGTTCGCCGTGCTGCACGAGCTGCGTAGCGAAATCAATCGCCATAAATCGCCACAGTTAGCGGGTGTGTTGAAATCGCTCGGTGGCACGATTGGGTTATTGCAAGACAACCCGATTGCGTTTGTGCAAGGTAGCACCACGAGTGCGCTTGATGTCGATGCGCTGATTGCGGATCGCGCAGCGGCCAAGAAAAACAAAGACTTCGCGCGCGCGGATGCGGTGCGAAAAACACTCGAAGCGGCGGGAATTGTGCTCGAAGATAAGCCCGGTGGTGTCACCCAATGGCGACGCGCGTAGCGGCGAAACACCGCGTGGCTATTGGGCTTTCGGTCTATCCGGGCGAGAAAAATCCGATTGACCGCAAACGCGTAGTCGGGAATACTGGGGCTGCATTGAACGCATAACCAATCGGAGGCACTATGGCGAGTCAGCATAAGGAACTAATCGACACCCTCAAAGCGCGCCCACCGGGTGCTGCCGCCAAGCGTCTCGCCGAGGTGCCAGCCAAGACGGCCGGCGAAGCTCTCATTGAGCTCAACCCTGCCTTCGCGCAAGATATTTTGTCGGCGATGGATGAGCCGGCACGTGCGGCCATCCACGCCGCTGCTCCCGACGATCTCGCCCGCCAGTGGCAGCGCAATCAAGGATTTGCGACTGGCTTAGTCGGCCGATTGATGGAGCCCGTTTATGCGACGTTCGCGCCAAGCGTGACGGTAGCCGACGCCATCGAGCGATTGCGTGAGCTCGTCAAAACCGCCTTCATCACCTACGCTTACGTGGTCGATAGCGATGGCAAGCTCTTGGGGGTTATCACGATGCGTGATTTGTTATTCGCGCAAAACACATTGACGCTCGGCGAGGTGATGCTAAAGGGTGCCTTTACACTCACGCCCAGTATGCCAATTTCAGACGCGATGCGCGCCACGCTAAACCGCCACTACCCGGTCTATCCGGTGTGCGATGGCGAAGGGGCGTTACTCGGCCTCGTGCGTGGGCAGTCGATTTTTGAAGCCGAAGCCTTCGAGATTACCGCGCAGGCCGGTAGCATGGTCGGTGTCGAAAAAGAAGAGCGCGTTTCAACACCGATGATGAAAAGTTTTAAGTTTCGTCACCCTTGGTTGCAGCTTAATTTACTCACCGCATTCTTAGCCGGTGGCGTGGTGGCGATGTTTCAGGGCACCATTGATCGCTTGGTTATCCTCGCTGCGTTTTTGCCCGTGCTGGCGGGGCAATCGGGCAACACGGGCTGTCAGGCGATGGCGGTCACGCTACGCGGCATTACGCTCGGTGAAATCAAGCAGGGTGACGGCAAAAAATTAGTCATTAAAGAGGGCCTCTTGGGTGCCATGAACGGCGCGCCGATTGGCGTGGTGGCGGGGCTTGCGATGTTCTTTACCGCGATGACGCAAAAATCGCCGCATTCGCTGATGCTCGCCGTAGTCGTATTTTTTGCGATGGTGGGAGCCTGCACGATTAGCGGCATCTCGGGCGCGATTGTGCCGCTCACCTTGAAGCGCTACGGTGCCGACCCCGCTACCGCATCAAGCATCTTTCTCACCACCGCAACCGATATTGTCAGCATGGGCATGCTGCTTGGGTTGGCGAGTGTGTTGGTGCGCTAACAGGCGCGCGCCTATCGGGCGAATTTAGCACTATTTTTTGCCCGCTCTAAATCCCACATAATGCCCGCACTGACGAGGGCACGGTTGCCTCCGTTTAGGCTTAGGGGGTGTGGGCATGTGGTTGATTGGATTGATACTCGGGGGGTTGGCGGGGGGTGCGCTGCATGGGCTTGGGGCTGCCTTCGCGGGGGCGGTGATTGGCGCATTGCTCGGCCTCTTGGTGAGTCGGCCCGCGGGTAGCGATAGCAAAATCGCGGAACTAGAAAAGCGCCTCCTGCACGCCACCAAAGCGTTTGAAGATATTCACTGGCGGCTTTCGCGGCTCGAGTCCGAGGCCAAGCTGCCGCCCTCGCCGATGGCCGCGCGCGGTGAGCGTAACGCCACGAGCGCGCCAGCCGTGAGCGCCGACGCGCGCTCCCAGCCAACACCTGAAACCCCGCCGCGCGTGGTGCCGCCGCCATTAGAAATACCTGCAAACACCGCGCCCGTGCTAGTGATCCAGCCTGCCGTGGCCGCACCAGCGGCATTGCGCGAAACATCTGCACCGGCCGTGGCAACACCGATTGAGACACCCGTTGAGACACCCCTTCACACGCAGGCCACCCCGGCGGCTGCCGCACCCGCACCCACGCGCACGCCCCGCGTAGCACCCGCCTACGAAGTGGCGCCGCCTGCGGGTGAGGCCGCCCCTGCCGCGCCCGGCCTCCTAGATCGCCTGCTCGCTGGCAATATTCTCGCCAAGGTTGGTGTGGTGATTTTATTTTTTGGCGTGGGCTTTTTACTCAAGCTCGCGTATGACCATGGTTATTTCCCGCCGTGGATTCGCTTGGTTGGGGTGGCGCTTGCTAGTGCCGCGATGTTCGCGATTGGCTGGCGCTTGAAAGAGCGCAACCTAACCTACGCAAGCGTGTTAATGGGCGGTGCGGTTGGGCTTTTGTACCTTGATGTTTTTTTCGCTCTCAAGACCTTCGAGATCATCAGTGGCGCGGTTGGTTTTATTTTGTTCGCAGCCCTCGGTGTGGCAACGCTGGTGCTCTCGGTAAAGCTCGATGGCCGAGCACTTGCTGTGTTTGGCTTAACCGGTGCCTTCTTGGCACCGGTATTGGCCTCGACCAACAGCGGCAATCACGTGATGTTGTTTTCCTACTACCTGCTGCTCAATCTCGTGATTTTCGGCGCGAGTTGGTTCAAATCGTGGCGTGAGCTAAACCTTGTCGGTTTTCTTTTCACGTTCGCGATCTCGCTTGCGTGGGGGGTCAAAAAATACGTGCCGGAGAATTTTTCCACGGTCGAGCCATTTTTAATCGCCTTCTTTTTACTCTACCTTGCGATCCCCATTTTGTTCGCGCACCGTCAGCCGCCAAAATTAAAAGGCTTCGTCGATGGCACGTTAATTTTTGGTGTGCCGCTATCGGCTTCCATGATGCAAGCGGCCCTCACCAAGGGGATGCCGGACAACATCTTGATGTGGAGTGCCATCGCGGTTTCGGCGGTTTACGCGACGCTTTCGTATTTTTTATGGAAGCGCGAAAACATGAAGCTGCTCGCCGAAGCACATCTCGCACTCGCGATTGTGTTCGGCACCTGCGCGCCTTATTTTGCCTTCAAGGGTGTGCCCACGTTCGCGTTCTGGACGCTGGAGGCGGCCGCGATTTACTGGATAGGATGCCGCCAAAGCCGAGTATTGGCGCGCACTTTCGCGCTTTTGTTGCAAGTGGGGGCGGCTGGCTATTTCCTCTTTAAGACACTCGGTAAGTCCTACGAGCACATTTGGCTCAATGATTTCGTGATGGGTTGTGCCCTGATCGCGCTTGGTGCCTTGGTGACGTCGTGGCTCATGCACCGCTTTCGTGATGCCATTACGGATGTCGAAAAATCACTGCTGGCCGGCCTGCTCGTTACGTGGGCGTGCGCGTGGTTGCTCGCGGGCGGCACCTTCGGCATTTGGCGTGAATGGACACTCGGTGTTGATCGGGGTGCGGCGCTCTTGATTTACACAGCACTCTGGTTGTGCGTGTTTGAAATCATCGGCATGTTGCTCGATTGGCGCACCATCCGGCGCGCGGCGGCTTGGCATATTGTGGTGATGGCGCCAGTCGCGTTACTCTGGCTCCTCCATAGCGGCGCGCATCCGCTTGCCGGTGCTGGTGTGATTGCGTGGCCACTTAGCTTCGCGGTTTACTTTGGGCTACTGCATCGCCACCGCAGCGATGGCCTCACCGAAAATGCGGGGCTACGCTCGGCGCTCGCCTGGCTCTTGTTGCTGCTACTGGCCACATGGGAAGCAGGCTGGCGCTTTTTCGACAAGCAATATGCGTGGGTGTGGGTGCTCGGCGTAGTGGGCTTGGTGGCGGCAGCGCTACGCGCGCATTTTTACCGCAAGCCCGATGGCGCCGCGGATAGCTTTGCGGCTCTCCCCATGATGTGGGCGATAGGTATTTGGTTCGCGGGTTTATTCGGCTTGATCGACGCGCATGTGGCAAGCACTCACCACGTTGCGCTGATGCTCGCTGCCGTCGCGATCTCGATTGGGCTCTTTGAAGTTGTGGGTAGAAAAATAAACTGGAGCGCTTTACGCCATAGCCAGCCGCTGCTTACTATCGCCATGCTCGTCGGCGCAGCCCTGCTATGGAGTCGCGGCGGGCACCCGTTTGCCGAAAGCCAAGGCCTGGGCTGGCTGATTGCGTTTTGCGTGAGTGCGGGTGTACTCCTCGTGCGCGAACGTGACGGCATCGACAAAGTCGCCGGGCTGCAATCCGTGCTGCTATTTGATCTCGGTATTTTCTTACTCCAATGGGAAGCGCACCACCAACTCGCGCTGACCAGTGCTGCTTGGCGCTGGGGTGCGGTGGGGGTGATTGCCGCCTCTGGGATAGCAGTAGTCGTGATCGGCCACGCGCGCCGCCTGTGGCCGTTTGGTGAGCGTGGTGCAGCCTTTACGGTGGGCTCCCTCGTGCCGCTCGTGGGCTTTACCCTGCTGTGGACGATCGGCATCAATGCGCTCTCGAACGCGAGCGCGCCGCCGCTCCCGCACCTGCCTATCCTAAACCCGCTCGATCTTGCACAGATAGCGCTCCTTGCCGCGTGCGCGTTCGCGCTCAAGAGTGAATTAGTGATCGAAGAAAATCGCCGCCCCCTCTGGATCGTGCTCGCCGCACTCGGCTTTTACTGGATAAACGCGGTGTTATTACGCGCCGTCCACCACTATGCGGGGGTGAATTTTGAGTTGCACGCATTGCTCGCTTCCACCACCGCGCAGGCCGCACTCTCGCTCTTGTGGACCGCCACCGCGTGGGGGCTCATGCTATTGGCCGGGCGTAAACAAAGCCGCCCGATCTGGATCGCCGGGGCTTTCTTGCTCGGGGCTGTTGTGGTGAAACTTTTTATCAACGATCTGGGCAACACCGGCACCGTAGCTCGCGTGGTGTCGTTTATGGGGGTGGGGATTATGCTGCTGGTGATTGGCTATGTGGCACCGGTGCCGCCTGCAAAAAAAGAGGCGGATACGCTGGAAGGCCAATAGGGGCGCGGTGTTTGGCGCTACGTCCGGGCGCCAGCTCGTTTCCAATTTGAAGCGACATTAAGCGCTAGGGGTGAACACCACGCCACCCCTAGCACGACGGACGACGGATTGCTTTAGTCGTCGTCATCCTCATCGTCATCATCATTAGGCTTCACAAGCTTCGCTTTAATCGAGGCCATGCCAATCGGCGTGCCCGCGACCAAGGCGCTGGTACCAAACGCGGTATTGAGTGCTGTGGCCGCCGCACCAGTCAGCGTCACCGCGACATGACTGATGGTAACGGTGCTTGGTGTGGCGCTCGTCGTACTCGCCGCGTTGTTAAGGTTAAAGAGCGGAATGCGTCCCACCAAATTGCCGTTTGCAGTGACCAAGCCGGTGAGAACTGGTGTGGCACCGGTCGCATCAACAATGAAGGCCGTGAGCGTTACGCGCGTGGTGGCGGTGGTGTACGCCAAGCCACCCGCGTGGTCGATCTCGGCTTTCATGGTGCCAAAGTCAATTTGCCCGGTGGTAATGGGGAACGTTGCGGTGGTGGCGCCACTCTGGGTCTTGAGTTTCGCCGGTGAGACGGCGCTCGTGCGAACGTTTAACGCGGTGAGTGAGGTTAATAAGCCCGGTGCTAATGCTACCGTGGTGGTGCCGCCCTTGGTGGTTTCGGTGGGTGCGGCAAAGGATGCGACGGGGTTAAGAGTAAGGGCAGCGGCAACAATGCCCGAATAAACAACGCCAGCTTTAATGTGCTTGATAAGATTCATGGGAATTAACTCCAAAGGGTTGAAAAAATAACACCCAACCCTGCCGTAACCGACATCAAAAGAGCGCTCCCTTTCGCCCCCTCTAGGTAACAGCAAGAGGATGCTAAGTTGGGATGCGCTAGTTTTTAAAAAGTTCATAAATTTATTGCCAGCCCTTGGCATATTTCCGGTTAGCATCATCGACCAAGACTGATGTGGCGCAGTTGGGCACGGTGTCAAGCGGTGTTGATGCTGCCTGTGGACAAATGGCGAATTCAGCGGGAAGCTAATAAGGGCGCGGCGTTTGGGCTATATTGCGTACAGTATTTTTTAATAAAATTGAATCATTTTCAAATTTCAACGGTGCCCCATGCGTTTACTCATTGCTCTCATTTTTCCTTGGCTTACGTTTTTTACCATTGGGCGGCCTTTCGCGGGGCTCTTCTGCTTAGTCTTGCAAATCACGCTCATCGGTTGGATTCCCGCCACCATCTGGGCCGTCTACGCGCTTAGCCAATATCACACCGATAAAAAAATTGAGAAGGCGCTCGGTAAGGGTGTCGATAAACGCGCGCTGTAAGTTGTACGTGGCTTTTTTTAGCTGAAAATTTTTTTTTGGGGAGCACTATTTTTATGAAAAAGTCGGCCATCTATCGCGGCATGATGACGGGCATCGCGGGTTTAATTGTGGCGAGTTTTATGCTCGGCGCACACGCGAGTGCGGTGAGCAAAATCGCCGCTGAGGGTAACGGAAATTCTGCTGAGAGCGTGCTCGACACCCGCCCGCTACCACGTGCAGAATTGCCCGAGCCACTCAAGAGCTGGGTGCCGTGGGTGATGAAAGATCAACCAACCTACACCTGCCCGTTTGCCTACAACGCGGTGGAAGATCGGCGTTGCGTGTGGCCCGGTAAGGTCGCGCTGGTGTTGAATGCGAAGGGCGGGTCATTTAGCTATCAGGCGCAGGTATATGCCGCGTCGCAGGTGGCGCTGCCCGGCAACGCGCAGACCTGGCCGCAGGGCGTGCTCGTCAATGGCAAGCCCTGGCAGGTGACGGGGGCTGGCCCACTGGTGGCACTGCCGATTGGCTCGCATACGATTACCGGTACGTTTATTTGGAACCGCCCACCGGAAAGTTTAGCGCTGCCCAATGCAGTGGGGTTGGTTGAGCTCACCATGAATGGCAAGCGTGTGGCGCAGCCGAATGTGAATGAGAACGGCCAGCTATGGCTCGCACAGGAGGCAAATGGTGAGGAGCGCGAGACGACATCGCAACTCAACGTAAAAATAAACCGGTTGATTGAAGATGTCATTCCGGCGCGCGTGAGCACACAATTAGAGTTAATTGCATCGGGCAAAAATCAAGAAGTGGTGTTGCCCCATGTTGTCTTGAACGGATTTATCCCGATTGATCTCAAGAGCGGGCTACCGGCGCGCGTGGAAGCCGATGGCAAGCTACGTGTGCAGGTGCGTGCGGGGCGCTGGATGATTACGCTCGTTGCACGCAATCAAGCGCCACTCATGAACCTTGCGGCACCTGCGAGCCTCGCCACGGCTGCGGTAGCGCCACCGGGGGCGCTGGTGAAGGGGGTCGCGATTGTGGAGCCGCCAACGTCGAGCGCAGCATTAAAGAACGTCGTGCTACCCACTGAAGAAGTGTGGGCCTTTCAGGCGCACAACGAATTGCGTTTAGTCACGCTCGAAGGGCTCACACCGGTAGACCCGCAGCAGACAACCTTGCCGGGCGGGTGGCGGCAGTTTCCGGCGTTCGTCGTGCGCGCGAATGAAACACTCAAGTTCAATGAAACCAAACGCGGCGATCCACAGCCAGCACCAGATCGGCTGGC
>JAYVGG010000216.1:0-2858 GCA_043772475.1 Burkholderiales bacterium | reverse complement strand
CCGCGATCACGGAAATATTCGCCCATCGTGCAGCCGGAATACGGCGCCACAAATTGCATGGCGGCAGATTCGGACGCGCTCGACGCAACCACAATCGTGAAGGCCATCGCGCCGTGCTCTTCAAGCTTACGCACGACGTTAGCGATGGTCGACGCTTTTTGACCCACCGCGACGTACACGCAGGTGATGCCCTTACCTTTTTGGTTGATGATGGTATCAATCGCCACCGCCGTCTTACCGGTTTGGCGATCACCAATAATGAGTTCGCGCTGTCCACGGCCAACCGGCACCATGGCGTCGATAGATTTCAATCCGGTTTGCACGGGCTGCGAAACCGATTTACGGGCGATAACGCCGGGGGCGACTTTTTCGATAATATCGGTGGCTTTGGCGTTGATCGGGCCCTTGCCGTCAATCGGCTGACCGAGCGCGTTCACCACGCGGCCAATCAGCTCGGGGCCAACCGGCACTTCCAAAATGCGCCCGGTACACTTCACGGTGTCGCCTTCGGAGATGTGTGCGTATTCACCCAGCACCACGGCACCAACCGAGTCACGCTCGAGGTTCAGTGCCAAGCCAAACGTGCCGCCGGGGAATTCCAACATCTCGCCTTGCATCGCGTCGGCTAAGCCGTGTACGCGGCAGATGCCGTCGGTCACCGAAATCACGGTACCCTCGGAACGCTTTTCAGCGGCCGCAGGAAGGCCTTGGATTTTGGATTTAATCAGTTCGCTGATTTCTGCTGGATTGATTTGCATTGCTACTCCAATACTTGTGACTGTTTTGCGTGGGCCTACTGCACCAATGCCCGCGCCATGTTGTTAAGCGTATCGCGTACCGAGGCGTGAACAACATCGTCCCCCACCTGCACACGCGCGCCACCGATCAGCGATGCATCTACCTTCACGTCCGCTTCAACGCGTTTGCCGTATTTCTTTGCGAGCGCATCAACGAGGCCAGCCTTGTCCGCGTCCGAGAGCGGGAAAGCGCTGGTGATGACGGCCTTAATGACACCCTCATGATCGCGCTGCAAACGCTCGAAATGCTCGGCAATGTGCGGCAACAAACTCGCCTTACCATTGCCGATCAGCATCGCCAAGGCATTGCCAAGTGCCGCCGGCAAACTACCGCCTGCTGCCCCGCCCATAATGTTGGCTTTTTCGGCGGCACTTATGTTTGGGTTGCCGAGCAGCCGCGCGACCTGCGAATCAACCGCGACCACGCCTAAGGCTTTCACCTTTGGCGCAAACGCGGCCACATCGTTGGCCTCGACGGCCACGCGAAAAATCGCTTCCGCGTAGGGCCTAGCGACCGTGGTGAGCTCGGCCATTAGAGCTGTGCTTTCAGTTGGTTCAGCATATCGGCGTGAACTTTCGCATCTACCTCACGGCCCAAGATTTTTTCAGCACCAGCAATCGCCAATGCGGCCACTTGCTCACGCAGGGCTTCTTTGGCTTTTTGCTTTTCCTGATCAATCTGCGCGTGCGCGGAAGCGATGATGCGATCCGCCTCAACTTTTGCCTGCGACTTCGCGGCATCAATCTGCGCTTGCGCCTGCTTGTCGTTGAGCGCCTTCATTTCGGTTGCTTGCTCGCGTGCGGCTTTGAGCATGACTTCTTTTTGCTTTTCGCCTTCGGCTAATGCAGCGCGGCCTTTTTCAGCCTCGGCGAGACCGGCGGCGATTTTTTGCTGCCGGTTTGCAATAGCCCCCATCAATGGCGGCCATATTTTTGCTTTCGCAAACCAGATCAGGAGGGCAAACCAAATTGCCATCCCGAATAACGTCGCATTTAGATTCATGGCGACGAACCTTTCGTAGTTAGCCTAGAGACTTACTTAATGGACGACAAGAGTGGGTTTGCAAAGCCGAAGAACATGGCGATACCAACACCGATCAGAAATGCTGCGTCGATCAAACCTGCCAACAAGAACATGAATTTTTGCAGTTGTGGAATGAGCTCTGGCTGACGCGCGGCCGACTCCAAAAACTTGGCACCCATGATGCCGATGCCGATACAGGCACCGAGCGCGCCTAGGCCGATGATGAGGCCGATACCGAGAGCCATATTGCTTTGAACGAGGGCGAGAAACTGTGCCATTTTGTTTTCCTTTCGCTTGGGGGGACTTAAGTTAACTACAATAAAAAATCAATGATGCTCATGCGCCATCGCGATATACACCGCCGATAGCACCATAAAGATAAACGCCTGCAAAAGAATAATCAGGATGTGGAATACCGCCCAACCCCACGACAGCACGATCGAACCCGCCGTGTAGACACCGCCCAACATGCCCAATAGGCCTAGCAACATAAACACCAGCTCACCCGCGTACATGTTGCCGAAAAGCCGCATACCGAGTGAGACGGGCTTGGCGATGAGCTCGATGATATTAATCGCGAGATTAGGCAGCCACAAAAAGGGGCTGGCACCAAACGGGGCGGTGAAAAGCTCGTGCAAAAATCCACCGGCACCTTTGGCTTTGAAGCTAAAGAAGATGATGAGAATAAAGACGGTGAAAGACATCGCAAAGGTGACATTTAAGTCAGTGCTCGGCACCGCTTTCCAGTGATTTACGCCAATGGCGTGCATACCGGTTGCAACAAAGTCGATGGGGATGAGATCCATCAGATTCATCATAAAGACGAGAACAAAAATCGTGAGTGCGAGTGGTGCCAAGAAGCTACGATCACCGGGGAATACGTCTTTCACGGTGTCATCGACAAACTCCAGCACGATTTCGATGAAGCCTTGGAATTTTCCGGGGACACCTTCTGTCACGTTGCGCGCGGCGAGCCAGAATGCGCCCATGCCAATCACGCCGACTAAAACGGACATGACCAACGAGTCAACGTTAAT
>JAYVGG010000215.1:0-6251 GCA_043772475.1 Burkholderiales bacterium | reverse complement strand
ACCACCACGTCGGGCACGATATAGCGGGTCTCACCCACACCGTAATTGCGTCCCGGTTTAGGTTCTAGTGTGACCACTAAATCGCAGGCAAGTTTCAATTCGCTATCGTCGCAGCGCAGCACGCGCCGCATCTTTGCAAAGTCGTGGGCGGCGAGCGCATCGAGGCATTGCTCGACGAGCATCAGGGCGTGTGCAGCGCCCGGTGTAGCAATCGGCAGGGCGTTGAGTTGCAGGGCCAAACACTCCGACAAATTGCGCGCGCCGACACCTGTCGGCTCCAAGCTTTGTAAATGGTGCAGCGCGTCCTCGATCTGGGCCATCGTGATCTCGATTTGCGCGCCGAGTTGCTCACGAAGCTCGGCGACTATTTCGTCGAGACTGCTATCGAGATAGCCATCGTCGTTAAGGTGGCCCATCACGGCGGCCACCAGCTGGCGGCCTTCAGCGCCGATGCTCAGTAGTGAAAGCTGGCGCGTGAGGTGCTCGATTAAAGAGGGCTCGGCGGCGGCGACTTGGCCGTATTCGCCATCATCGTCGCCATCGTCATTGGCGCGCGCGCCGGTGCTGCTAAAGGCCATGTCGTCGTCAAAACTGTGCGCGTCATCGGTTTGGCTTTCGCGCGGGTCGCTATTTTCCGACGCCGCTACGCTCTCGTCACCGCCGGTGGAGGAGTCGTTCGGCGCCAGGTCTTGGTCGCGGATGGGCGCGTCTTCGGGGGCCGCATACGGGAGTGCGAGACCATCATCGTCTGGGTCGTCGCGCTCAAGCAGAGGGTTTTCAAGCAACATCCGGTCGAGCTCTTGGTTTAATTCAACCGTAGAGAGCTGCAACAGCTTGATCGCTTGTTGTAGCTGGGGGGTCAGCGTGAGGTGCTGACCGATTTTTATTTGGAGTGATGTTTTCATGTGCGGGAGAATCCTCGCCGCAGAAGAGTGCGTCGGTCAGGACGCGCTAGAGGCGGAAATTTTCTCCTAAATAAACTTTGCGTACCGCTTCATTATAGATAATTTCGTCGGGCTTCCCGGTGGCCAAAACTTCACCTTGGTTAATGATATAGGCTTGGTCACAAATGCCTAATGTCTCACGGACATTGTGATCCGTAATCAGCACGCCGATGCCGCGATTTTTTAAGAAGCGAATGATTTCTTGGATATCAATCACAGCAATCGGGTCTACCCCGGCAAACGGCTCATCGAGCAACACAAAGCGTGGGTCGACGGCGAGGGCGCGCGCGATTTCAACGCGCCGCCGCTCGCCGCCTGATAGCGCCATGGCGGGGCTATGGCGTAGGTGCGCGATGTGCAGCTCTTCCATTAAAGAATCGCGTTTTGTTTCGATCTCAGCGGCCGATAAATCGCGTAGCTCCAGCACGGCTTGGATATTTTCAGCCACCGTGAGCTTACGAAAAATGGAGGCCTCTTGCGGCAGATAGGCGATGCCTAAGCGCGAGCGGCGATACATAGGCAGGTGCGACATATCGGTTTTATCGAGAAAGATCGCGCCGCCGTCGAGCGGGACTAAGCCAACAATCATGTAGAAGCAGGTAGTTTTGCCCGCCCCGTTTGGCCCCAATAGGCCGACCACTTGGCCCGACGATACTTGTAGCGACACGTCTTTGACGACGACGCGTTTTTTGTATTGTTTACGAAGGTGGCTCGCGGTGAGTACGCTCACACCAGTCTCGCTGGCGGCCACCACCACGGCTCGGTCTTGCTCGACATCCATACTTATTTTTTCTCGGTGTCGGGTTTGGGTGCCGGGATGACGATGCGGCTGCGTGCAGCGGGCGCGTCGCCGGCTTTCGGGTTCGGATTGCCGACTTCAAATTGCTCGGTGTCTTGGCTATAAAAAATGTATTCACTGCTCATCACGAAGGTGCCGGATTTCGCGTTCGCGCGGCCAATCAGCTTGACCACACCTTTGCGTTGATCAAATTCGGCGCGGTCGGCCACCCCCTCCATGAATTCATTGGTGTTATCGCGCTTTGCGCGAAAGGTTATTTGTTTTCCTGCCGTCCCAAACATCTCGACGGTGACGTTTTCGCGCGCGTCTTTTTTGACCTTCATCCGCTCGGCGGTGACCTTGAGTGTGCCCTGTGTGAGCACCACATCGCCCGACACGGTCACCTCGCCATTTTCGGCGGCCATGCCTTCGGTACGGGCGAACAAAATTTCGACTTCTTGCGTGCGATCGGCCTTTTCGGCGTGGGCGAACCCGGCCACACCAAGCAGTGCGGCGCATAAAAAATAGGCCTGTTGTTTTCGCATGGCGTTTACTTTCTCTATTTCTGCGGCTTTATCACCATCGACCCTTTTTCAAAGATCGCAGTTTTAGCTTGGTTATTTAATTCAAATCGCTGCGCGCGCAGCGCACCTACCGCGCTATCCATGGTCACGCCATCGACTGAGCGCGCGATGCCTACCTCAGGCAATACGGTGAGTCGCGGGGTTTTGACGGTTAGTGCGGCACTCTTGCCCAAGGCATCGCGCTTTAGCACCACGCCGCCTTCCATCACTACTTCATCGCCCCCTTCGTTTAGCTTTCCGCGCGGCGCGCTCACGGTGAGCTTAGGCTGGCCGGGCTGGTTAGCAGTGAAGATGACGTTTTGCAATTCAGATGAATCATCATCGGGGTAGTGCATCATTTTGGCCGCTTTGACGATGTATTGTACGTCGCCGGTTGGGCTCATTTTTTGCGCGGTGAAATCTTCGATGATGAGATCAGGATCGTGGCGCAAATTGGCATCGGCCGCCGCACGCTGGGGCTGCACGAACGTTGATAGCCAATAGGTAAGGCCGGTCAGCAGTAGCAGTACGCCAATCGGCAATAGCGGAAGCGAGCGTTGACTCATGATCGGGCAATCATACCGCGCTAACTACCTTCAACCAGTTTCACGATGACGGCTGATGTCAGCACTTCCGGCAAAATCACCGGCTCACCGTTCACCGGATAGTACACATTGAGCGGCACCCCGTTTCGCCCAAACTCGGCCAGCGCTGCGGTGATTGGGGCACTTTTGAGGGTCCAATCGGCTTTCATTTTGATGACTTTTTTAGCCGCAAAGGCGGCCGTGACTTCCGGCTGATTCATCGCTACCCGCTTATTGACCTGACACGTGATGCACCAGCTCGCGGTGAAATCGAGGAAGACGGGTTTGCCTTCAGCGCGAAGCTCGGCGAGCTTGGTTTTGGAGTAGGGCACCCAGCCGTTCTCGGCCTGCCCATTGGCGCTTGGGGCATCCATGGTGGTAGCCGCCCACGCGAAGCCCGCACCGGCGAGCGCCACCGCTACACCGGCAAACGCCGCGCGTGTGGGCTTGGCGACCTGCCAGTGGCCGTACAGCCAGGCTGCGAGGGCGATCACGGTGAGCGCAATTAAGAGTAGTGCGGCACCGTCGTTGCCCGTCTGCTGGCCCAGCACCCAGACCAGCCACACCACGGTGGCGTAAAGCGGGAAGGCCATGAATTGTTTGAACGTGACCATCCAAGCACCGGGCTTGGGGAGGAAGCGCAAGAGCTTGGGGAAAAACGCAAGAGCGACGACCGGGAGCGCTAAGCCCAAGCCAATCACCAAAAATATCAGTAAGGCCATGACCGTGCTCTGGCTTAAGGTAAAGCCCACCGCCGCACCGAGGCCCGGCGCCATGCAGGGTGACGCGACGACGGTGGCCAAGATGCCGGAAGCGAAAGCCCCCATCAAGGGGCTTTTTTGCGCCTTGAGCTCGGCATCGCCCGCCGCACCTTGCAGCGCCATGCCCATTTCAAAAACGCCGGAAAGATTTAACGCCATCAAGAAAAACAGCACCGCAAGGGCGGCGACGACGCCAGGCTCTTGCAACTGAAAGCCCCACCCGATTGCGGCACCACCCGCGCGTAGTGCGAGCATGAGACCGGCTAAAAGCAAGAATGAAAGTAGTACACCCGCCAAAAACGCTAAGCCTTGTTTTTTGAGCGCGCTGGTGTCGCCGTGCGCGGTTTCCACAAAGCCCATTACTTTGATACCGAGGACGGGGAAAACGCAGGGCATGAGATTCAAAATCAAGCCGCCGAGTAGCGCTAGGCCTAGGGCTGCGAAGAAACTCAAATCAGGCTGCGGGGTTTGGGTGGTTTTTGCCTGTAATGGCGCGCCACTATTAGGTTTTAGCGCCGCAGCCGCGCCATCTGTACCCACCCACACAGCCGCGCCGGCATGGGCCTTGCCCCAGCCGGCCGCATTCACGAGCACGCCACCGGCTTTGGCGGCGTCTTTTTCGGGGCTGTCGGTGAGTGGCACGGTGAGTTGCCAGCCGGTGGCGGTTTTAGTGAGTACCTGCTTACCCGCATTCGCAATCAGCTCGGGGCGGTGAGGGTAGAAAAACACATCGTTGAGCGGGGGCGATTCGCCGGCTGGCGGTGTGAGGGTAAGCGTTAAATTTTTCGCGTCAAGCTCGGTCGCTGACACCCAGCCGGTGAGTGGAACGGGCACCGCCTGGCGTGCGTTAGTGAATGCCTGCACCCAGCGCGCGCTAGGCAGTGCCTCGCCTGCGACCACGGGGAGCTCGATTTTGAGGGTGGCCTCTTCGGGGATACAGACATCCTTACAGACCAGCCAATCGGCTTTAACAGAGAGACTGACGCGCTCACCCAGCGGCAGATTGGCGGGTGCGGTCAGGGTAACAAGATGCAGCACCTCACCCTCGTAGCCGAAATTCATCAATGGCCCAAGTGGCAGACGCATCGGGTGCGGCCAGCTAATTGCGCCAGCACTAAAGCCGGCGGGGAGATTCCATGTGAGGCGCGTGGGCAGCCCCGAGTCGCCGGGGTTTTGCCAGTACACATGCCAATGCGGAATGATCTTAAGCCGCACCGCCGCCTCAATCGGTTTCCCCGGTGCCATGGCCGCCATGCGCGTGATGAGCTCGGCCTCGACGTGCGGGGTTTTGACGGGCGTGGCGTGGGCGAGGGCGGCGACAAATAGGGAGAGGAAAAGCAGCAATGCGCGCATGGGGTTCGTGTCGTTAGATTAAGGGGTGCCACGCTGGTGAGCGGCAATGATAACGCTTGGAGTGCAGCTTAGCGGGAGAGGTTCGCGGCGGTCGGCGAATTATCTGCTGTCGCGATTGGGTGGGGTGCGCGCCGCGCACGCGGATTTTTAAATTATCGCCCTCGCGGGGTTACCGCAAAAGACCAACAACGGCGCGGGGTTTGGCGTTTTTTACACGCGCACGGGACTAAAATTTCCACCGCATGCGGTGCCTCTTTCCACGATAATTGCACCAGACCGACTCCACACCCTTCACCACCCAAGGCTCCCATGCACACCCACTTCACCGCTTCGCCCGCCGAACTTTTAGCCCAGCTCGAGGCTTTCATGGACGCGCACATCTACCCGAACGAATCGCGCTACCACGCTGAGCTGAACGCGATGCCAAACCGCTTTGGCACGGTGCCGGTGATGCAGGAATTAAAGGTGCTAGCGAAAAAAGCGGGGCTATGGAATTTATTTATGCCGGCCTCCCACGGCGGCATGAGTAACGCCGACTACGCCCCCATGGCCGAGCGCATGGGGCGTGTGCTGTGGTGTTCGGAGGTGTTTAACTGCAACGCGCCCGACACGGGCAACATGGAAGTTTTCATGAAGTATGGGAGTGAAGCCCAAAAGGCGCGCTGGTTGACTCTGCTACTCGATGGTGAGATCCGCTCCGCCTACGCGATGACCGAGCCCGATGTGGCGTCCAGTGACGCGACCAACGTGCGGACATCCATCGTGCGTGATGGTAATGAGTATGTGATTAACGGCCGCAAATGGTTTATCTCGAACGCGCCGTATGAGCGGACGAAGGTTTTTATCGTGATGGGGAAATCCGACCCGACGAACGCGAATATCCATTTGCAGCAGAGCCAGATTTTGGTGCCGCGTGATGCGCCAGGGTTACAGATCATCCGCCACCTGACCACACTCGGCTACGACGACGCACCACTCGGCCACGCCGAGATGCGCTTTGATAATGTGCGGGTGCCGGCTGAAAATATCTTGCTCGGCGAAGGCCGTGGCTTTGAGATCGCGCAGGGGCGCTTGGGCCCTGGGCGCGTCCACCACTGTATGCGCTTGATCGGGGCGGCACAGCGCGCACTCGAGTACGCGTGTAAGCGCGCGGTCTCGCGCACGACGTTTGGCAAAAAATTATCCGAGCATCAATCGGTACTCGAAGACATCGCCAAATGCTTTAGCGAGATCGAGCAGGCGCGCCTACTCACGATGAAAACCGCGCA
>JAYVGG010000214.1:0-6456 GCA_043772475.1 Burkholderiales bacterium | reverse complement strand
GATCGCGGCGCACTAAGCCGCCCAGCGCCGCCAACACCAGCAAATCGAGCAGGCAATAGAGTGCGCCCGCTGAAAACGGCGGATTGGCCGCCGTGAGATTTAGCCCCGGCGTATTGGCCAACCAAACCCAATTACCGAGTGCCGTGCCATAAAGCTCCATCACCAGCGCCAGCACAAACATGGTTGCATAGAGCGCGCGCGCGCGGCTAAAAACAACGCAGCCAACATAAACCATAAAGAGCGCCACACCGAAACGATCTGAGTTTTGCACCCACGCGTAGCACGCCCACGCGCTTGCCAGCACCAGCACAGCCCATGCCACATTGGCGCGCACATGGCGGCAAACGAGTAGGCCTAAGGTCATCAGTAGCGCGTGCCCCGGCGGTACAAACAAGGGCACGTTTTGAAACTGGTAATCATAAAGCCCCCAGCCGAGCGACAAAATCACCTCGCCCAAGCCAGCAATCAACGTGCAAAGCACCAACACGCGCCGCTCGGTAACGCCACCTTGCCAGTAGAGCCCGGCAAACACGGTGAGTGTCCAAATAATCGCCGCAATCTGCCCCGGCCAGCCTAGCCAAGCATCGAGTGCTAGGCCGCCGGTAATCACGGCAACAATATTGAACATGGCTAGTAGCCGCTGCCGCGCGCTAAGGTGCCCCCACAGATTGGCGGCCAAGATCGGCACTACTTCAGCACCTGCACGAGGTTATTAAAATCATCCGTCCACATGCGCCAGCCGGGCTGGGGCACAATCACTTGGGTGCCATCGACAATCTCGGCCTTGTGCAAAAACGCCTTATCGCGCGATACCAGTACCCAATCGCTGCTGGTGCCGCCGTCTTCATAGGTATCGCGCTCCCAGGCCACGTAAAAGCCGCGCGCCTCGGCGATTTTCTGTACCACGGGCTTCAAATCTAAAAACCGATTCGACACATGAAACGCGATCACGCCGTCTGGCTTCATGTGCTTCGCATAAATATCAAGCGCCTCAACGGTGATTAAGTGAACCGGAATCGAATCACTCGAAAACGCGTCAATCGCGAGCACATCAAAATTTTGGTTGGCCTCGCGCTCAAGGCTAAGCCTTGCGTCGCCGAGTGAAATTTCTACCGTGGCTTCGGTTTCTTTGAGGTAGGTGAAATCACGCTTGGCGATGGTCACCACGGCGGGGTTAATGTCGTAAAACCGATACACATCGCCCTTATTGCCGTAGGTTGCGATGGTGCCCGTGCCAAGCCCGATCACACCCACGCGGATCGGCGTGGTGCTCAATTTTTCTTTGAGCAAGATTGACTTACCGATGCCAGATTTCGCTTTGTAGTAAGTGGTGGCCGAGCGATTGTAAGGCGCATCCATGTACTGGTCGCCATGCAAAATCGCGCCGTGTACCAGCGAGCGACGTCGGTGGGTCACATCGGGTGGCAGATATTCTTTTACCCGCAAGGTGCCGTAAAAATTACGCTCGGTTACCACCGCACCTTTGCGAAATTCAAGCACGGTGAAAATCGCCCCACCGAGTGCAAATGCGGCAAGCATCATGCCGGTGATGCGTAAATAGGGGTGCAGCTTGCGCCACAAAAGTGCCAGCGCAAAAATCACCATTGCCGCAAGTGAAAACTCAAGCTCGAAGTACGCCGGTAACGTGAGCGGCGCGATGATGCCCACCAACAGCGCGCCCACCGCGCCGCCGGCTGAAATCATCAAATAAAACGTGGTGAGGTAGGCGGGGTCGGGCTTACGTGCCACGAGCTCGCCGTGGCAAAACATGCAGCCTAAAAATAGCCCCGCCGAAAAAATCCCGATCTGCCAGTAGAGCTTGAAATGAAAATCGGCATCGGCGAGTGTCCACACCATACCGATGATGACCATGGCGAGCACGGGCAAGACAAGCGTGCGCTGATACCAGCCGGCACCATCGAAGCACAAGATAAAGGTGAGCAAATAAAGCGCTAATGGCACCACCCAGAGGAGCGGAATAGACGAAATATTTTGTGTGAGGTGGTTTGAAATCGCGAGTAATAAAATCGAGCCTAAGCCTGCGAGGGCGGCCCAGATAATTTTTTCACGCGCTCTAGGCGGTCTAGGCGCGCTGGCCGGTGCCGGTGCCGGTGCTGGGGCTTCGGCATCAGCCGGCGGCGCGGCTACGCTGCCATCGGCCTTGATGCCGCGCCATGCGGCCAAGCCAATTAAGAGCGCAAACACCGCAAAGCCGCCCGACCAGCCTACCGCCTGCAAGCGGGTAGCGAGCCAGGGCTCGATCAAAAACGGGTAGCCCAAGAGCGCCAGCATCGAGGCGAGATTCGAGAGGGCAAATAAGCGATACGGGCTCGCCCCCGGTTGCGCCCTGGCGAACCAAGCCTGCACTAATGGGCTCGTGGTGGCGAGTAAAAAATAAGGTAGCCCAATCGTGGCTGCCAGCAGCAAGATAATGCGAATACTCGGTGCCTCATCGCCTAGCGGTTTCCACGAGGCATCGGGAATAATCGGTAGCAGCAAAAGTGCGACCCCGACTAACGCCATGTGCAAAATAGCGGCGGTGCGCGGGGCTAATTTGCGGGTGAGAAAATCAGAATAAAAATAGCCCGCTAAGAGCACAAATTGAAAAAACACGAGGCAGGTTGTCCAGACGGCGGCCGTGCCCCCGAACCAAGGCAAAATTTGCTTCGCGATAATGGGCTGAATCAAAAACAATAAAAACGCGGAAACAAAAATTGTGAGTGCGTAGAGAGCCATGTCGGGAGTCAAGAGTGAAAAATTTCCCGATTGTCGCACGGGCGATTCCGCCCTTGCCGTTAAAATACGGAAAACCTTATTGATTACCGTGCAAACACCCCGTTCCGCTTTTATCCAAGGCGCCCGTCATCAAGCGCCTGTGCTGCTAGGCATGATTCCATTTGGCATGATCGCCGGTGCCGCCCCGGTGGCCGCGGGCATGGAGCCGTGGCTCGCGATTGCGATGTCGGTCATTATTTATGCCGGTGCCGCACAGCTTGCCGCGATTCAGCTCATGGTGCTGCAAGCACCCGCTGGCGTGGTGATCGCGACCGTGCTCATCGTGAACCTTCGCATGGCGATGTACAGCGCAGCCCTCGCACCCTATTTTTGCAAGCTCTCGCTGGCACGGCGCTGGTGCTACGCCTATCTCATCACCGATCACTCGTTTGCGTTTGTCACCGCCCACTGCAAACCAGACGATCCGCCCGAGATTATTTCCGCTTACTACCGTGGCGTGGCAAGCGTGATGTGGGTAGCGTGGCAACTGTGTGTCATTGCGGGCATCGTGATTGGAGCGCGGGTGCCTTCGAGCTGGTCGCTCGATTTCACGGTGCCGCTGATTTTTTTAGCGCTCGTTGCCCCCGCGCTTGCTACCCGCGCGCACGTGTTTGCGGCGCTGGTGGCCGCAGTGGCTGCCCTTTTCACCCATGCGCTGCCGATGCGGGTGGGCTTGATTGCGGCCGCCCTCACGGGCATCATCGTTGGAACATGGCTTGATGCGCGCCGCGAAAAATTGTTAGCCCAGTCGGGCGCGACCCCTTGAACATCGCCAACGATTGGGTCACGATTGCAACCATCATTGGCGCGGGGGCTGTCACGCTTGCCATTCGCGTGTCGTTCCAAATCCTACCCGCATCGTGGGTGGTGCCAAGCTGGTTTACGCGCGCGTTGAAATACGTGGCCGTCGCCGTGCTGCCCGCCCTAGTGCTGCCCGATGTGCTGTTTCGCGATGTGCCCGCAGGAGACGTGATCAACGTGGCGCGCGTGGTTGCGGCGGCGGTAGCGATGTTGGTTGCCTGGAAAACACGCCATATTTTCCTCACCTTGGTCGTCGGCATGTTGGTTCTGTGGGGATTTCGCTTGCTGGCGTAGCATCGCGGGCGATATAAATTTTAATCTACCTGCTCCTCACGGCAAACACGAGCATCCACGCGCCTCTTCGGGCTTTTCGCGCAAGCAACGCAATCCGCGTTTTGCACATTAACGCGCGAGATTGGCTCTCGCAGAGGCAATAGTTAACACTTTACGCTTGCTCTGCCGGGCGAGGCCACTCAAAATCACGGGTTACTGTTTTTTCAAGCGCGCTTTGCCAAACCAGCACGTTCACATCGATCATTACCCAAATGACTCTCATGCCCCTTCAAAACTCGTTTTTTCGGCCCCACTCTCGCACGCAGCCGCGTTCGGCTGTTGCGCTCATTTTGCTTTGCCTATCGCAGGTGCCGGCCCAGGCCGCACCCAACGAGCCCGCCGATTTGAGCCTTGAAGATTTGCTCAAAGTCGAGGTGACGACCGCATCGCGCAAAACGCAGCAGTTAAACGACACCGCCGCCGCCGTATTTGTGATTTCACGCGACGATATTCAGCGCGCAGGTGCCGCCAGCATTCCCGAGCTCTTGCGCTTGGCTCCCGGCGTATCCGTCGGGCGCATCGCGGCAAATCGCTACGCGGTGAGCGTGCGCGGCTTTAACGGCCGATTTGCTAATAAGCTGCTGGTTTTGATGGATGGGCGCAGTATTTATTCGCCGCTTTTCTCTGGCGTGCTCTGGGAATTTGAAGACACCATGATGGAAGATGTCGAGCGCATCGAGGTGATTCGTGGCCCCGGCGGCGCGCTGTGGGGTGCTAACGCCGTCAATGCGGTCATCAATATCATTACCCGTAAATCTCGCGACACCACCGGCGCGGTTGCCGTAGTGGGTGCCAGCACCACGGAGCCGGGCTTTATGGCCGCCCGCTATGGCGGCACGCTTGCCAACGGCCACTACCGGGTTTGGGCGCAGACGCATTCGCAGGATGCATCGGTGGATGCCAAGGGCGGCGACGCCCATGACAGCGCGCGCACCACGCGTGCCGGCTTTCGCGCTGACTGGGCTAGGCCAAGTGGCAATCGTGTCACGCTCAGTGGCGCCGGATTTAATACCGTCGCCGGTGACGTATGGTCTATCGCATCCCTTGTCTCACCGACGGGTGCGCGCCGAACGCCCGTAAGCGAAACGGGGCAGGGCGGGCATCTACTGGCACGCTACGAGTGGGCGCTTTCGAGCAATGCCGAGGCGGCGCTACAAACCTACCTGCACGTGAGCCGTCTGAAAGTTTCTGATGTCTTGCGCGAAGAGCGCACGACTTACGATCTGGATTTTCAATATCGCACCATTGGTACATCACACGATGTGCTGTGGGGCTTGGGCTATCGCCACTCGCCGGATAAGGTGACCTCAAATGGCACCTACGAATTGCAGCCGGGAAGCCGTGTTTTTGCAATCGCGAGTGCGTTTATCCAAGATGAGTGGACGCTCGTGCCAGATAAATTTCGTGTGATCGGCGGTTTTCGCGTGGAGCACAATAATTTCACCGGCATCGAGCCCCAGCCCAATCTGCGCGCGATCTGGACTCCCTCTCTATCGCAATCGCTATGGGGTGCGGCCTCACGTGCGATTCGTACCCCTTCACGCGGTGAGATTGACGCGGCCCTTGATGTCTCTGTCACGCCGCCGAGCCCGCCCGTGCCCGCTATTTTGGTGCGACGGCTACCCAATAGCCCGCGCGATGACAGCGCCGAAAAAGTTGATACGGTTGAGCTTGGCTACCGGCTCAAACTCTCGTCGGCCTTGTCGGTTGATGTTGCCGCTTATCGCAGCCAGTACGATAGCTTGCAAGTGGCGCGCTTGGGGCAGCGGCAGATTATTCTGGCGCGCCCCGCACCCTATGTGTTGCAGCCGTCCTACGCCACGGCGGACGCGACGGCCACAAGCCAAGGGTTCGAGCTTAGCGCGGATTGGCAAATTTCGCCGGGCTGGCGGGTACAGCCGAACTACACCTTCACGAAGGTTGTCGGCAAAGCCAAGATCGCAGACCCGCTAACGCTGAGTCTTGCCGGCGCGCTCGGAAACGATGACCCGCGCCACCAGTTTGCGGTGCGCTCAATGATGACATTCGATAAACGCCATCAACTCGATTTTTTTCTGCGCTACGTGGGTAAGTTAAAAGGCCCGGCAGCTGGCGGTGGCGAAATCCCGGCCTACACCGAGCTCGATACGCGCTTTCTCTGGCAGATTGAAAAAGGCTTCGATGTCGCGATTGGCGGCAAAAATTTGTTGAACGCGCGCCACGCTGAATTTTCGCCCGATTTACTGCCGTCTGAGGCGGTGCAGATCGCGCGCAGTTTTTACATCAATGCCAAGCTGAAATACTAAGCACGCCGAACCTAGAGACCCCCTTGCGATTTCTCCTAACCTCGATACGCTGTCTCGCTGCGGCTCTAGCCGTAGGGGCTCCGCTCGCGCTATCGTCGGCGGAGCCCGCACTCCCCGAGGGACAGGTTAAATCCGCACTGGTGCTCAATTTTGCCCGTTACGTCGAGTGGCCGGAAAGTGCATTCGCCACCGCAGCCGACCCATTTCTTATCTGCCTTCTCGGGCGCGATACCTTGGGCGGCGCGCTGTCGGCGCTGGAGGG
>JAYVGG010000213.1:0-2777 GCA_043772475.1 Burkholderiales bacterium | reverse complement strand
GCATTTTTGGAAAAACGTAAACCGAGCTGGACACGGGAGAGCTAGATGAACAACGTGCAAATTCTTTACCCGATTTTGGCCATGGTGGCGCTGACGTTTATCGTCGCCGGCGTAATGCTGCGGCGACGTGTGAAGGCGATGAAGCAAAAACGCATCCACCCGCAAAAGACAGCGATGTCGGCCCAGATGGCGGCACTGATTGAAGACACGCGCGCCTCAGATAATTTTCGCAATTTGTTTGAAACGCCGGTACTTTTTTACGCTGCCATCGTGACGATTTATGCGACGAAACTGCCGGTCGGCACCTATGTGACGCTCGCGTGGATTTACGTTGCGGCGCGCTACGCACACAGCTATCTTCAATGCGGGCCAAACGTGGTGATGCGCCGGTTTTATGCGTTTCTCACGAGCATGGTGACGCTTCTTATCATGTGGATTGTTCTCGCCCTCGATCTTTTCACCGCAAAACTCTAAGCTATGTTTAGCAAAATTCTCATCGCCAATCGCGGCGAAATCGCCTGCCGTGTTATCCGCACCGCGCGACACATGGGTATTCGCACGGTTGCGGTGTATTCAGATGCCGATGAGCACGCGCAGCACGTCAGGCTTGCCGACGAAGCCATTCGTATTGGCACACCGCGCCCGGTGGACTCTTATTTACGTGGCGATGTGATTCTGGCGGCTGCCCAAAAAATGGGTGCCGAGGCGATTCACCCCGGCTACGGTTTTTTGTCTGAGAACGCCGACTTCGCGCGCGCCTGCGAGAAAAACGGCATTGTATTTATCGGCCCCACACCCGAAGCCATCGACGCGATGGGCTCAAAGAGTGCTGCCAAAGCACTCATGGAAACGGCCAAGGTGCCCGTGGTTCCCGGGTATCACGGTAGCAATCAAGATGCGAATTTTCTGGCGGCAGAGGCGATTAAGGTGGGGTTTCCCCTCCTCATCAAGGCTGTTGCTGGTGGCGGTGGCAAGGGAATGCGTCTGGTGGAGTCCGCCGCTGAATTTTTAGCGCAGCTCGAAAGTGCCCGGCGCGAAGCAAAAAATGCGTTCGGTAATGACGATGTACTGATCGAGCGTTTTGTACGCGGCCCGCATCATATTGAGTTTCAAGTGTTCGGCGATACCCACGGCAACACCGTGCATTTATTTGAGCGCGAATGCTCTATACAGCGGCGACACCAAAAAATTCTCGAAGAAACACCCTCACCTTTTCTCGATGATGCGATGCGGAAAAACATGGGCGACGCGGCAGTTGCTGCCGCACGCGCGATTGCGTATCAGGGTGCTGGCACAATTGAATTTATTGTCGGCGAAGATCGCCAATTTTTCTTCATGGAAATGAATACGCGCTTGCAAGTCGAGCACCCGATTACCGAGATGACGACCGGATGCGATTTGGTGGAGTGGCAGCTGCGCGTGGCGGCGGGTGAGCGCTTGCCGCTCTTGCAGCACGACATCACCCGCCAAGGCCACGCGATTGAAGTCCGCATCTGTGCGGAAAATCCGCAGAATGATTTTCTGCCTGAGACGGGCACCATGGCGCGATTCGCCACACCGCCTCTAAGTGAAAACGTAAGGCTCGATACGGGCGTTGTTTCTGGCGACACCATCAGCGTTTTTTACGACCCGATGATCGCGAAGCTCATCACCTACGGGCGAGACCGCGCGGAGGCGACGCGGCGGATGCAGGTGGCTCTTGCTGCGACCGACGTGATCGGGGTGACCACGAATCTGCATTTTCTCCAGCGGGTTGTGCAGCACGCAGCGTTTGATGCGGGAATCACAGACACCGCCTTCATTGCCACGTACAAGGCTGCCCTGCTCGCTCCCACCGTCGTCACGGTGCCGCACCTCGCCGCAGCATGTGCCGCGATATGGGCAGCAGAAACAACGCAGAGCACCAGCGATCCATGGGCCACCACGCACGGCTGGCGGCTCAATGCACCGGCGAGGCGGATGTTTGAATTCACCAATGTCGGCACGGCAGAAAAGCACGTGTGCCACATCGAATCAAGCACGCATCGTGAACAAGAACAGTTTTTTTGGGTCGGTGCATCGCGCCAAAAATTGGCTTATCAGCAACGTGCGAACGGCGCACTCGACATCACATTAGGCGAAGAAAAATTTACGGCCCATGCTTACCTCGAAGCCGATGTGGTGAGCGTTACGTCAATCGAGGGTCGTGTGCTTTTGCAGCGCGTCGCCGCGATTCAGGCGGCACCCGCCGAAGCCGCCGACGAAGGCCGCCTCACCGCCGCCATGCCGGGGCGTGTGGTGAAGCTGATGGTGAGCGCAGGCGACACGGTGAAAAAAGGTGCGCCTCTGCTCATCATGGAAGCGATGAAAATGGAGCACACGATTGTGAGCCCGCGCGAGGGCGTGATTGAGCGCGTGGCGTTTCAGGTAGGCGATATGGTGCCGCCGGATGCGACCTTGTTTGCGTTCGTGGGCGACTAGAAATCCTCGAAACAACCCGCCCATCGTGGCGTTTCGCCATCTGGCGCACAAAAAAATCCCCGCTTTCGCGGGGATTTTTCAAAACAAAAACGAATGCTAAAAACTTAGTAGCGCGAGTAGCTTGGTGCCGGGGCGCGATAGCCCGCAGGACGTACTTCTACCGAGACCGGAAACGACGCACCCGGGTCGTTCGCCATGCGCGTGGTGTAGTCACGGCCATGAATGCGATAGCGCACGTCGTAGCCGACAATTTGCTGCTGCGTTTCATTAACGGTATTGCAGCGCTGCACGTGACGAACGGTAGGGGCGCCGCGATC
>JAYVGG010000212.1:0-2898 GCA_043772475.1 Burkholderiales bacterium | reverse complement strand
AAGCTGCCCGAGCATGATTTTGAAGAGCGTGGTCTTGCCGCAGCCCGATGGCCCGGCAATAGCCACCGACTCCCCGGCCTCGATAGTCATGCTCACGTTACGCAGCACCCATGGCTCGCCCTGCGCGTAGCGAAAGCTCACGTTGCGTACTTCGATGGTGGGTGAGATCGCTTCCAGCGAGAGGTGCGTGATGCGCTCGGCCTCTTCCGGGGCCGTAAGCACAATATCGGCCAAGCGCTCGGCTTGAATGCCGAGCATCTTGAATGAGATGGCGGTGTCGATGAGCGACGATATGCGGGTGATGAACTGGTCTTTGTACGAAAGGAAGGCCACCAACATGCCGATGGAAAATTGGTTGGAGAGCACCAGCTTCGCGCCGAGGTAGAGGATGGCGGCGTTCTCAATCGTTACCAAGAACGTGTTGACCACGCCGAAGGCCATGTTCTGCTTTTGGATCGAGAGGCTGTTGTTGGTGGTGTCCACCGCGAGGTTTAGGTAGCGCTGGCGGCGGTCTTCCTCGCGGTTGAATAGTTTCAGCGCCTGTATGCCGCGAATGCTTTCCATAAAGTGGCTCTGCTGCTTGGCTTGGCGCACGAGCTGCTCGGCGCTGGCGTCACGCAGTGCGCCGTAGCGGATGATGCGTACCCCCGCGTAGAGCACGACTGCACCGAGCGCGATAGCGGAAAGTGTAGGGCTGTACACAAACATCATCGCGAGGGTCACCATGGCCATGATGCCGTCGAGCGCAGCACCTATGAGCCCGCCCGTCATCGCTTGCTGAATGCTGCCGAGGCTACCGAAGCGGGAAACCACATCACCCAGATGGCGTTTCTCAAACCATGGCACGGGGAGCTTAAGAAGATGCGCGAATACGTTCGCAAACCATTCCAGGCTTAACGTGGTGGAGAGGTGCATCACCACCCATGAGCGAATCAGCCCAATCGCCATGCGTGTGAGCGAGACCAGCAGCACGCCGACGACTAAGATGACGAGCAGGTCTTGGTCACCTGTCACCAGCGCATCGTCGATGATCCATTGTGAAAAGAAGGGGGCAACGATGCCGAATACTTCCAAGGCTGCCGCCAGCATGAATACCTGAATAAGCGAGCGCTTGAGGCCGGTAACTTTGCCAAACAGCATGCGAAGTTTGAGTGACTGTTTTTCTTCTTTTTTCTCAAACGTGATGTTCGGCGTGAGCTCGAGTGCTACGCCGGTGAAATGTTTACTCGCCTCCGCATAGCTTACGGTGCGCTTGCCCTGCGCCGGGTCGTGGATGCTAAGCCCACTGGCGTTGGCGGATGCCAGCACCACAAAATGATTCAAATCCCAATGCAAAATGCAGGGCGTTTTGAGCTCACGCATTTCCTCAAGATCGAGCCTGAGCGGGCGCGTTTGAAATTTCAGCTCACCCGCGATGCGCATCAGCTCGGCGAGTGTGGTGCCCTTGAGCGAGATCGAGTGGCGGCTACGCAGCGTGCCGAGATCTGTCTGGTAGCCGTGAAAACAGGCCACCATGGTGAGTGCAGCAAGCCCGCATTCGGCAGCTTCTGTCTGCAAGATGATGGGGAGCTTTTTGCGAAAGCCCAGATTAAGATCGCTCATTTTCATCCCGCACCCCACCGGCCAGTGATCGAGTAGAGCGGCTCAAACACCCATTCGAATAACGTGCGGCGGTCAAGGAGAATGTTCGCGTCCACCATCATGCCCGACGTAAGGCGCTCTTCTTTGCCGTAGGCGGTCACGGTCTGTTTTGTAAGCTCCACAGTGGCGACGTAAAAAAGCTCGCCCTGTGGCACCGGGAACGGCAGCTCATTGCCCGCCACCGCCGTGCGCGCGATTTTGATGACGCGGCCTTCGTGGCTACCGAATTTTTGATATGGGTACGCTTGGTATTGGAGTAGCGCCTTGGAGCCTTCACGGATAAACCCGGCGGCTCGTGCAGGCACATACACATCCGCCTGCAAGCCTGCACCGGTGGGGATGATCGAGAGTAGTGGCTGCCCAGCCGTCGCCAATTTGCCCAGATCAGTCGCGAGCGCTGTCACCACGCCCGCTTGCGGTGCCACCAGGTGCAGCTCGCGGCGTGATTCGTTTTCTATTCTGTCCTGCTCAATCGCGGCGAGATTGCGCGCCATGTTGGAGCGCTCGTTCTCTTGCTTCATCGGCGTGGTTTTGCGCTCAGATTCGGTGGCGTTAATGTCACGCAAGAGATTAGTACGAACACGTTTCATGTTTTCCAGCGTGGCGAGCTCGGCTAAGCGTTCTTGTTCTTTCGTTTGCAGCGCCAAGTCTGAAATGAATTTATCCGCGTGCAGGCGGCGCTGTTTTTCGAGCATCGCATCGCCAATGCGGATGCGCTCTTGCTGTAACGCATAGCCAGATTCAATTTGTGCCAGCTCCGCACGCAGGCTCGTTACGCGCTGTGTGAGCGCGCGGGTTTGTTCGGTGTAGAGCGTCTCCACTTTCTCGCGGTCGCGCAAGAGTGAATCGCGCCGTGCAGCGATCTGCTTACTGAATTCGGCCTGCACGCCCCCTGCCGCGTTGGCGCGCTCGAGGTTGAGCACGGCGATCACATCGCCGCGTGCGACTGCCTGGCCTTCTTTCACGCGAAGCTCGGCGATGATGCCGGTCTGCTGCGCCACCACTTTGATGAGGCCTTGGCTGGGGATGAGGTAGCCCGCTACTTTGGCCTTGCGGGTGTATTCGCCCCAGAATAAATACGCGAGGATTGTAATCGCGGCGGCCGTGGCCGCAATCGTCAAGAACGTGAAGCTGATCGGGCGTAAGAGAACAATCTCGCCAAGCCATGTGTTGCGCTTCGCGTCAAAGACTTCTTGGCGAAAAAGTTTTGATTGCTCAACCAGTTTTGGCGGGGGGGGGGGGGCAGCATTTTATTTT
>JAYVGG010000211.1:0-3442 GCA_043772475.1 Burkholderiales bacterium | reverse complement strand
GACCTCGGCAAGCCTACCAATCGGCTCTTGCCGCCAAGCGAAAAGCTCACAGCGGTTTGCCTGCGCGTGGATTGCGGCGAAGCGCTCGCGGATCAGTTGGTCAAACGCGGGGTCTACCTTCCAGTGTTGGGAAGGAGAAATTTCTTTGAACCAAAAATCGTAGATAGCAAGATGCAAAATGACCTCCGCGCCGCTGTGCTCTGTGTCGCTTCAAAATCGACGTTGCTCTTTCAGACTAAGCACGTAAATTCTACTCGCCCCCAGGGCTCACATGTCGAAAAGTCATCGCGGCTGATCGCAAGCTGTCTCGCGAAAAATGCGCCTAGCACTATCTTGTGAGCACACGCCCGTCTTGTCGTACTATCCCGTCATTAACCCAAAGGAGAATCGTCATGTTCAGCCACATCATGATCGGGGCCAACGATGTCAGCGCCTCACAAAAATTTTACGATGCCGTCCTCGGTGCGATCGGCGTGCCACCGGGCAGAATGGACGACAAGGGTCGCGTTTTTTACAAAACCAAAACCGGAATTTTCGGGCTCACCAAACCCATCAACGGTGAAGCCGCCTGCGGAGCCAATGGTGGCACGATTGGTTTTGCCGTCGAAAGTGCAGAGCTAGGCGACGCGTGGCACGCAGCGGGCATCGCCAATGGCGGCACCACGTGCGAAGACCCACCGGGCGTGCGCGAAGGTGCAATGGGCAAAATCTACCTCGCCTACTTGCGTGATCCTGCGGGTAACAAAATCTGTGCGCTAAAGCGCTTGGTTTGACGATGGCGGCATCGGTGTGTTTCACGGCGCGAGGGTAGATACGCGGTGAGCGTTGACCCTGCGTGCCTAGTCCGGCCGGCTCCAATCACTAGGCGCTTCGCACGCACGGCTCATGCCAAAATAATCGCTTGACACCGCCCACCCCAATCCCCACCAATGCGCTGGAAGCCCTCAGCCTTCGGGCACCTATTGTCTGGCTGAAAACCAACGCGTGCGTTTATCCGTCGCTTTTGCCGGCACCGTGAAAGCGATCAAGTGGCAAAGCACCCATGCCGAGATCGTCTGCTACTGATGCAGTGCGCCCGGCCGACCTTGCCAAGCGCCGCTCCCGCGCAAACGGCAGCGGTGAACGGCGCAAAAATTCTCGCCGCAGCAACGGTGCCGAAAAAGCGTGGCGATTGGACCATCGAGCTTTCACCCATGACACGCATCGACGCATGGAAAGTGCCGACCCCCAAAGTCGGCGATAGCGTCGCCGCCGTGGCCTACAGTTTCAAAGCTGAAAAAGGTGCCGCCTTCGCACGCGTCGAGTATTTGATTATTGGCGATAAGCTTTACGGGCTGCGGTCGTTGCCGGCTTAGTGGCGCTGGGGAAGGTGTTGTTTTGGAGTGCTAAGATGGCTGGAAAGCCAATAGGGGCGCGGGGTTTGGTTGTGTGCTGACACTGGCCGCCAGTGTGTTTTCGGCTTTCTGCACAGCGTATTCGCAACGTTCAATTTAACCAATCACTCACCTAGGCCGACGCGGTTAGAAAGCGCATTTCAGCCCTGTTTGGAAATGCGAACGCGGCTCCTTTGTAGCGCTCATGTAATGCAGCAATGCGAACGCGTTGTTGATGTGCGCTGGCGCTTCGATTAGTATCCATCTTGGTCGTCTCCTCGGTTGGCAGTTGGCGTGTGGAAACTCAACCTTATCATTTGATGTGAGTCGACTGCTTTTCGCTTTCAGTTCATGGGCTTGGGGCTTATGTAGGCGCAATTCGACCCTGACCCCTTAGATTGGACTAGCTCGATTTGCTCCTACAAATTGATATCGACGTGATGAAATATGTACAGGGCGTGTAACCAAAACAGGTGCGCCTCTTAAACAAAAGGATTCCCCCGCATGAAATTTGCGCTGCTCGATTGGTCGATTGTGATTGCGTTTTTGGTGGGCAATCTTGTGCTTGGCTACATGGTGGGCGGCAAAGTCACCACCGCACGCGAGTTCAATTTAGGAAACGACCGCACGCCATGGTGGGCGATTGGGCTCTCCGTGATTGCGACCTACATTAGCGCGCTCTCGTTTCTGGGGGCACCCGCCTGGGCTTACAAAGACGGCTTGGCGGCATTGGCGATTCACCTTAATTACCCCATTGTTATTCTGCTGGTCACCTGTTTTTTTCTGCCGTTTTTTTACACCAGTGGTGTTGCCTCTATTTACGAATATCAAGAGCGCCGTTTCGGGCCCACATCGCGCGCGGTGATGTCCACGATATTTCTCATCACGCAAGGCTTATCGACGGGCGCTATTTTGTTTGCTACTGCGCTCGTTCTGCAATTTATGACCGGCATCTCGGTGCCGCTTGGTATCGTGCTTATCACCATCATGGCGCTGATCTACACCACCATGGGTGGCATGTTGGCGGTGATCTGGACTGATGTGTTTCAAGCGGTAGTGCTGTTTGGCGGTGCTATTGTAATTATGGTCGCCTTGATTGTACTCATGCCAACGCCAATCACCGAGGTGCTCGCTAACCTTAAGTCGCTTGGGCGTTTGAGTGCGCTAAACCCCGCGGCTAATCTCACCGTATCGACCACGATCTGGTCAGGCTTAATCGGCATGACGCTATTTCATATCACTGTCTATGGCGCAAACCAGATGATGGTGCAACGCACCCTCGGCGCGCGCACCATCGGCGACGCAAAAAAATCTTATCTCTTGATGGGCTATGCCGCATTTCCTATTTATTTTTTATTCTTTTTTATTGGCGTGTTGGCCTTTGGCTACTACGGCGGTAAGCCATTCGCTAACAACAATGAAATCATCCTGCAGTTCGCCGCCGACTCTGGTATTCCGGGGTTACTCGGCATCTTAGTTGCCGCCGTCCTCGCCGCATCCATGTCCACGTTGAGTTCGGCGTTTAATTCAATGGCAACGGCCACAGTCGTCGATTTCTATCAGCGCTATTTCAAGCGTAACGAGACCGACGCGCATTACCTTCTCGCCACGCGCTGGGCCACCGTGATTTGGGCTGTGATTATTATTTTTCCGGCGATGCTTTATATGAATAGCAGCGGCTCTATTTTGGAAGTCATCAGCAAGATCGGTAGCTACTTTGTGGGTGCCAAGCTTGGTATGTATGCACTTGGTTTTTTCTCTAAGCACACGACTGAACGCGGCCTACTGACGGGTGTAGTCGCAGGCTTTGGCATTATTTGGTACGTGGCCACGCAGACGAGCATTGCGTGGCCATGGTATTGCCTCATTGGCGGGGTGATGACGATCGCGGTCGGCTGGAGTGTCAGCCGCGTGCTGGACGGCAAACAAGCCGAGTGGTCGGCTTATTCGATTCCCGGGCAGCAAGCGCGTTTCGCCCGCGAAGGCCGCCCTACTCGGCAAGGCAATTGGAATACCGTGCCGGGGCAAATCGACAAGCAAAGCCTGTGGCTGCTCGTCTATCTCGCCTT
>JAYVGG010000210.1:0-2395 GCA_043772475.1 Burkholderiales bacterium | reverse complement strand
GAAGAGAACGGTATTCGCTGCCCGTACCATGGCTGGAAATACGATACCAATGGCCAGTGCATGGAAGTGCCGTCCGAGCCCGCTGAGAGTGGCTTTTGCAAAAAAATTAAATTGAAATCGTACCCGCTGGTGCAGGTGGGTGACGTGCTGTGGGTGTACATGGGCGCGCCCGAACATCAGCCGCCACTGCCAGAGTACGAGTTTTCGCTCGTCCCTGCCGATCAAACCTTCACCTCGAAGCGTTTGCAAGAATGCAATTACATGCAGGCGATGGAGGGGGGCATTGATTCTAGCCACGTCTCGTTTTTGCATAGTGGTGCGCTCAATACCGATCCCCTATTTAAGGGCTCAAAAGGTAACGAGTACAACATGAAAGACGCGCGCCCGGTCTTTGAAGTGGTCGAGAGCGCGGGCGGGCTTTACGTGGGTGCGCGCCGCAATGCCGAAGAAGGTAAATACTACTGGCGCATTACACCGTGGATCATGCCGTGCTTCACCATGGTGCCGCCGCGCGGCGATCACCCGATGCACGGGCATTTTTGGGTGCCGATTGATAACGAAAATTGCTGGGCGTGGAGCTTTGATTACCACCCGGTGCGGCCGCTCTCAGCCCATGAGCGCCAGGCGATGGAAGACGGCCACGGCATTCACGTGAAATACGTGCCGGGTACGTTTCGCCCACTTGCCAATAAAGATAATGATTACCTCATGGATCGCGCGGCGCAAAAAGCCAAGACGGCCTACAGCGGGATTCATGGCATTGGGATGCAGGATGCGTCGTTGCAAGAGAGCATGGGGGCGATTCAAGATCGCACCAAGGAGAATCTGGTCTCGACTGACAACGGCATCATCATGGCGCGCCACCGCTTGCTGAAGGCCGCGAAGGCACTTGCTGAAAAGGGCACGGTGCCACCGGGTGTCGATCCCGCGCATCATCATGTGCGCTCGGCGGCACTCGTGTTGCCGCATGGCACGCCGTTTGCGGAAGCCGCGAAGGATGCGCTGATGGCACAAAAAGGTGTGAAACAAACTTCGGTTTAGGGTTGGTTGGGTTGGTTTTTTGTTGGGGTTACGCGATTTATCAACCACCGAAAATCCTCCTCAATCCTCCTTTGCAAAGGAGGAAGTGCCCGGCGAGGAACACACTTCGTGGTTCGCTACCAACTAGTTTGGGTTTCAATTTTTTGCAGAAAATATTTTTTGTCGTGCTGTATGCGTGGCACTTCCCCCTTTGAAAAAGGGGGATTGAGGGGGATTTTCGGACGTTGATGAATCCATAACGACCCCAACCGTGCGCCAACATGCACCCGTAGCACCACCAATTCGCATGTGAGTGGAACCCCATGATTATCGACATCCACTGCCACTACACCACCGAGCCCGCCGCCCTGCACACGTTTCGCGATAAGCAGCTCGCGGGCTTGGCGGACGCGGCAAGGAAGCCAACGGCTACATCGCTTCTCGATCTCAACATCAGCGATGAAGCGCTGCTTAAAAGTGTCGAGCCACAACTAAAACTGCAAAAAGAGCGTGGGAGCGATCTCACGATTTTTTCACCGCGCGCAGCCGGTATGGCGCATCACGTGGGCACGGAAGCGATCAGCCAGCAGTGGGCGCGCATGAGTAATGACCTCATTCATCGGCTCTGCACGTTACTACCGAATAATTTTGCCGGTGTGGCACAGCTCCCGCAGTTCCCCGGTGTATCGCCGAAAAACTGCATTGCGGAAATGGAGCGCGTGGTCAACGAGTGTGGCTTTGTTGGGGTCAATCTCAACCCCGATCCCTCCGGTGGTTATTGGACTGGCCCACCGTTAACAGACCGTGATTGGTACCCGGTTTACGAGAAGTGTGTTGAGCTCGATGTGCCGGCGATGATTCATGTTTCGTCTTGTTGCAATCCAAATTTTCATCACACGGGTGCTCATTACATCAATGCGGATACGGCCGCTTTCATGCAGCTTATCCAAGGCAATTTATTCAAAGATTTTCCGACGCTCAAATTAGTGATTCCGCATGGTGGCGGTGCCGCGCCATTCCACTGGGGGCGTTACCGTGGTTTGTGTTTGAGCATTCGTAAAGTTGCGCTGCAAGAACACCTGATGAACAACGTGTTTTTCGATACCTGCGTTTATCATCTGCCCGGTATTGAATTGATGACCAAGGTGGTGCCGATTGACAATATCTTGTTCGCTTCCGAAATGCTCGGTGCCGTACCGGGCATTGACCCTGAGACCGGCAAGCATTTTGATGACACCAAGCGTTACCTCGATCAGGTGGGCTCGCTGTCGGATGCTGATCGTTACAAAATTTTTGAAGGCAATGCGCGGCGCGTTTATCCGCGTCTTGACGCGATGCTCACCAAGCGCGGGCATTTACCGCGCGTCGCCTAACT
>JAYVGG010000209.1:0-12764 GCA_043772475.1 Burkholderiales bacterium | reverse complement strand
CTGCATGAGGCCGCCCCACCCGGCCGCGCTGGGGAGGCGCTGGGGCTACGCACCACGCTCATCAATACCAGCCAGACCATCATGCCGCTTGTGTTTGGCGCGCTTGGCACAGCGCTCGGTATGTCACCACTTTTTTGGGGCATGGCGGGCATCTTGCTAATCGGTGGCATCGCGACGAAATGGGTGCGTCGGGATTGAAATTCGCCACCCCACCCCCACCTTGTCCCCCGTAGGCTTCGCGCGCGCGTTACGCGTAAGTCGGTACAATTTGCTTTTATTTCCTCATTTTTGGATGGACACACCATGAAACGCATGTTCCTTTTCATCCTCACCAATATGGCCGTCATGCTGGTGATCGGCGTCGTCACCTCGCTTCTGGGGGTCAATCGCTATCTCACAGGCTCAGGACTCAATCTCCCCATGCTGCTGGCGTTCTCTGCCGTGGTTGGCTTCGCGGGCGCGATTATTTCGCTACTCATGTCAAAAATGATGGCGAAAATGAGCACCGGCGCGCAGGTGATTACGAACCCCGCCAACGAGACCGAGCGCTGGCTACTTTCCACCGTCGAGCGGCTTGCCAATAAAGGCAATATCAAAATGCCCGAAGTCGCCATCTACCCTGGTGCTGCCAATGCGTTCGCCACGGGGGCGTTCAAAAACTCCGCCTTGGTGGCCGTTTCCACTGGGCTACTGGAATCCATGACCAAGGAAGAAGTCGAAGCTGTCTTAGCCCACGAGATCGCCCACGTGGTCAATGGCGACATGGTGACGATGACGCTGATTCAGGGTGTAGTGAATACCTTCGTCGTATTCCTATCCAAGATCGTCGGCTACTTCGTGGATCGCGTGATTCTTAAAAACGAACGCGGCCCCGGCATCGGCTACATGCTCACCGACATCGCCTGCCAAATGTTGTTTGGCTTCTTGGCCTCCTTCATCGTCGCCTACTTCTCACGCCGTCGTGAGTTCCGCGCGGACGCGGGTGCCGCAAGCTTGATGGGCACCCCGCAGCCGATGATCCAGGCGCTGCAACGCCTGGGCGGCCTTGCCCCCGGTGAATTACCAAAAACCATGGCAGCGAGTGGTATTTCCGATAAGTCAGGCTGGATGGCACTACTTTCTACGCATCCCCCGATGGAGGAGCGGATTGCGGCGTTGCAGAGTAAGCGTTAGCGTTTTTTAACACGCTCACGGTCTCAAACTCCGCGCCCCTATTGGCGTTTCAGCCCGTGGGTTGGGCTGGCTTCATCCGCCCAACAATGCGCTTGCGTAGGATCTAATGTTGGGCAAACGGTGAAGCGGTTTACCCCACCTACCGAGCAATAGCCTCAAAACCCCCGCCAGTACTAGGCTTTCATGGTTTTTATTTAAACGTTAGCGCTTTCTCGCCTTGCTCTGGTTTTTTTTGCAGCCGTCTCCTCAATCACAAATCCGATTGGCCGTTTTGGCGGATCAGGTGGTGTCATCAAGTCATGTAGCGCATCGAAGACCTGCTTCAATTGGGCGCGCATGTTGCGACTAAACGTATCGTGCGATAGAGCCAAAATCCCAGTTTTTTGCTCCAGCTCGGTTAGTCGTGAAGCAAGCTCACTATGGCTGGCCGTAAGCTCGCGTAACTGCACGAAAGCACGCACCACATAGACGCTCACGTCGATGGCACGAGGGCTATTGAGAATCATTGATGCCATCAGCGCACCATGCTCTGTGAACACAGAGGGCAGATAACGGCGTCCGCCACGACCCGTGTTTGAGGTCGCAAATTGCGACCTCAAAGCGTCCCATTCCAAGGCGGTGAGGGCAAACATAAAATCAGCGGGAAATTTGGCGAGGTTGCGTTTCACCGCCTCGTTGAAACGCTTGGTTGGCACCTCATAAAGCGCCGCCAAATCTGAGTCGAGGATAACTTTATGTCCACGGGCGACGAAGATACGAGACGTAATTGCGTCAATCGCGACCGGCGCATGCGCTACATCTTTGTTTATTTTTTTGCTTATCGGCTGGTTCACGTCTGCCCTTTCTTTGCATTGCGCGTCAATCGCTCACGTTTATTTAATCGTCTTCGCAAACATCGGTGCCCGCCGCGCCTTGCTCGCACTCTCATACGCATACGCAATCGCGAGAAGCGTTGGCTCTGACCAAGCCGTGCCAACAAACGAAATCCCCACCGGCAAGCCCTGCACAAAACCCGCTGGCACGGTGATGTGCGGGTAGCCTGCGACGGCGGCGGGTGAGGAAAAGCTAGCACCTGAATTATCGCCACGTACAAAGTCGGTGAGCCACGCGGGGGCTCCGGTGGGGGCGACGAGGGCATCGAGTTTGTGTTCTTTCAATACCCGATCAATGCCCTCTTCACGCGAAAATTTTTGGTTGTTGGCCAGCGCATCCAAGTAGGCTTTTTCGGTGAGCGGGCCTTTTGATTGGGCGCGCATAAAGTGCTCTTGCTCAAAATGCGGCATCACTTTTTCGCGGTGTTTGTTGTTGAATGCGATCACGTCGGCGAGTGATTTGATGGGGGCATTTGGCGTGAACTCGGCGAGATAGCCCGCGAGATCGGCTTTGAATTCGTAGAGCAAAACGTCGTATTCGCTTTGCTCATATTTATCGGCATTCGGCACGTCTGGTACGTCGATCAAGGTAGCGCCTTCCGACTTCAACACGGCCAGCGCACGCTCAATCACGGCAGCCGCGAGATCGTTTGGTGCTGCGAATAAATTGCGAACAACGCCTAAGCGCTTGCCTTTCAAGCCATCACGCGCTAAAAATTTGGTGAAGTCTTGCGTGTAGGCGGCGGCGTTGCGAGTGCTAGTGTCACGCGCATCGGCACCTGCGAGTACCGTGAGGAGCGCTGCCGCATCGGCAACAGTGCGTGTCATCGGCCCGGCGGTGTCTTGCGAGTGCGCGATGGGGATAATGCCATCGCGACTTACTAAGCCCAGCGTGGGTTTTAGGCCGACTAAGCCATTGATGGAGGCGGGCGAAACAATCGAGCCATCGGTCTCGGTGCCGACGGCTAAGGTTGCGAGGCTCGCCGCGATGGCCGCCGCCGAGCCCGAGCTTGAGCCGCTGGTGTTGCGGTCCAGCATGTACGGGTTTTTGGTGAGGCCGCCGCGTGAGCTCCAGCCGGATGTGGAGCGCGACGAGCGAAAATTTGCCCATTCGGATAAATTGGTTTTGCCGATAATCACCGCACCCGCATCACGCAGGCGCTTCACGATAGCCGCATCGCGATTCGGCTTTTGCCCCATCAGCGCAAGCGCGCCCGCCGTGGTCTGCATGGTGTCGAGAGTCGCGATATTGTCTTTCAATAAAACAGGAATGCCGTGCAAGGGCCCACGAACTGTTTTGCGTTTGCGTTCACGGTCGAGCTCTTTGGCAATCGCAAGCGCATCCGGGTTTAGCTCAATCACAGAATTGATGGTCGGGCCATGCTGATCGAAAGCACGGATTCGCGTCAGGTAGAGGCGCACCAGCGACTCACTGCTTACTTGGCCAGAGGCCATGGCGGCTTGTAAATCAATGACGCTGGCTTCAACGATATTCAGAGCGGACATGCTGGTTTCCTTGGCGAAAACGGGGGTGATAGTGGGTATAAATAAGACGGTCAATAGGATGAGGAGCCGCGTGGGTATGAGGCGCATGGCAGCACCTACTTGAGCGTAACCTGCGTGCGAACCGTCCCCGCCTTCTCGTGCGTAGCCACCAGCGAAACCGTACCCTTCCCACTCACCACCCATGAAAACATCGCCCGATCCGCCGTCGGTGCGGTATCGGTCCAAAAACTCATCAGCGTGTGCTTGTACGCGCGGCCTTCGAGCTCGCCCAATGCCTCGCGCGATTTTCCGTTCACGAGCTTCATGCCATCGGCGAGAGAAATTTCCGCCATCACACCACGCGTTTGCCCGCGTGATTTAGCGCGCTTAGAAACATAGCTTGGCAAGTAGCCGGTGTTTTGCACCACCAGCGTGACGCGATGCGTGTCACCACCGAGTGACTCGGATTTTGCCTCCACCAATTCCATCTTCGGCGAAATCATTGCGTTGTACAAAATCCAATCGGGGAATTTCGCGATTTCTTTTTCCAGCAAATGCGGGGGCGGGTTGCGGAAGGCGTAAATTTTGTCCCAGCCACCGATCTCAATATCGCCAAGCTCGGCGTGCTTAAAGGGCTTCCAGTCCACGTAGCCCTTTCCTGCGAGCTCTTTATCGGCCCATGCCAGCATTTTCAAATCATCTTCAACAGGATGATCGCGGAACCAGTCGATGTATTTGTAATCCGTAATCCCCGCCTCACGCATCGGGCACCAGATTTCAATGGTCCACTCGTAAAGCCCAAGGTGCTCATAAATCCAATCGAAGGTGCCGCTAATCACGTCCTTCGGGTGATAGCGGAATTCGTGGAACACACTAATCGCTGGGTAGCCCGTAATCGCCGTGCCACGCTCGCCCTGCTCTTTGTAGGCCCACAAATCTTCGGCGGGCATTTCGTCATCCGCCTGCGTTGAAAAAGGCCGCAGCAATACGCCACTCCACGTGTGAAACGAGAGCCCACCCGTGATGTTGTTGTGATGCGTAATGAAATGCACCACCGAGCGCACTTCCGACTCCGATGTCGGGTACGGGCCTGCCCCCATTTGCTCGAACTCTTGCCGCCAGCCAGCGGGGAAATTACGGTTGAGATCGAGCCCTTCTTTATCCTTATTCACCTTGATGGTGTAACCGTCGTAGTTGGTCAGGCGGCCTTCGGGCAACATGCGGTAGTAGGTGCCACCGTATTCATCTGGCTCGCGCGCCACCATCAGGCGCGGCTCGGTGGCGTGGCACTTCCAATTGCCGTTAGGGTCTTTGATACGCATGGAGAGGATGCGGCCATCACCGTCGATGTCCTCAATATCGAGCCCCTCAATCGGCGCTTCGTCGAACGGGTACGGGCGCGTGGAGGAGCGAATAATGTTGGGCGGGCTCTGCATCGCCCACTCGGCTCCATCCGGGTTCATGCGCGGGCAGATGTAGAGCGCGCGTGTGTCCAGACAGCGTGTGATGTCGGCGCGTTTGCCGTAGTGTTTAGTCAGCGTTTCGATCAAGTAGAGCGCCGCCGCACTGCCCGCAAGCTCGCTCGCGTGGATGTTCGCGTCCACCCAGTAGGCAGGCTTATCGGCGGCAATCCCGCTCGCGATATTGGTGACGGTAATGACCCAAATGTCGCGCCCCTCGTGGCTTTTGCCGATAGATTCAATGGACAGTAGTGCCGGGTAGGCGGCCACAAAATCATGCAAAATTTTGGAGAAATCAGCGTAACGGTAAAATTGATTGTGCGCGATGTGTGGGTGGGCCATGGCAATAGAATGTTTGGGGGAGGACACTGATTTTCGCACACGTACTCGATAAAGATTCGGCGAACCTTTGATCGGCTAGCGGGTCGAATTCATAACGGTAACTTTTCTATCCGGCCGAACTCACTAGGACATGACGATGAGAACGACACCAACAATTTTCCTGCTCGCCGCACTCTCAATGCTTGCATTGACGGCCACTGCAAAGCCTATTTCCTTCGCCGATGGCTGGACGTTCATGCACGAACGCGATAGCGACATGATCGAAACCAATCTCTACTACTCGCCAACGTACTGGGTTTCATTTGGGCCGTCGATTGCACGATCCCGTGCCGACGATGGCCGCACGCGACGTGATGCACAAACCATGCACGTTAATTTTCTCGCCAAACGGTGGAATCTAGCCGACGCACAGGCGAATATCTTTACGTCTTACGGGCTGGGGCGCACGAAGACACTCGGTGTGGCCAATCGCACTGAAACCGCGCATCACGCAACACTCCAAGGCGACTACGAAACGCGGCAGTTCTATACGTCTTTCAAGTTTGACGCGCATAGATCACCCACATTTTTAGATCGCACTGACACTTTACAAATCGGTGCCTCGCCCTACGCGCACGATTACGACGATCTTGCCTTCTGGGTCATAGCGCAAGTAAAAAAATATCGTGGACTTAACGACAAAACAGAGGCTGGCGCGTTTATCAGGCTGTTTCGTAAAAACATCTGGGTCGAGCTCGGTCTGACCGAAGGGCGAAAATCGCAGATGATGTTGATGATTAACTATTAGAATCCCCCTAAATTCTCGGAAGGAAATCCCATGAAAACCCCCACATTACTAGCCGTAACCATGGCAACGCTACTCTCAAGCTCTGCCCTCGCCGGCCAAAAGACCATACAGATCGGCCTTGATGGCTTGGTCTGCGCGTTTTGCGCGCAAGGCATCGAGAAAAAAATGAAAGCCCAGGCGGCAACCGATAAAGTCTTTGTGAGTCTCGATAAAAAAGTCGCGTTGGTTTCACTCAAAGACGGCCAAGACATAAATGACGCCACCATCAAAACCGAAATCACCGATGCGGGCTACGTGGTGAAATCGATTGATCGCTCTGATGACGGCTTTGACACCATACGCGCCAAGATCAAAGCGGCCAAATGAGGACACAATGACCGAACCGCGCGCGACACTTGATGCGGGGCTGAAACAAAGCGTTGCCGCATCGTTTTTATCGCTTTTTACCAGCGGCAGTACCTTGCTCTGCTGTGCGCTACCTGCGCTGCTGGTCTCGCTCGGTGCGGGGGCTGCCATGGCAGGCTTGGTGACAACCTTCCCGCAGCTCATCTGGTTATCGGAACATAAGACGGGGCTTTTCATTGCTGCCGGTGTGATGTTGTTTGCGGCGGGTGTGATGCAATGGCGCGCGAAATCGCTACCCTGCCCGGCTGATGCGGCACTCGCGGCAGCCTGCAATCGCACACGCAAGGTTTCACTTGGCATCTACTGGTTTTCAGTCGCGATCTACGCGGTCGGATTTTTCTTTGCTTTTTTAGCACCGATTTTTTTTGCAAGCGACTGAGCCAGCCCGCCTGACCTAGCGCACTAGCCCAGCCCCTCGTTCGGACTAGAATAATTCTTTCTGTTCCAAGAAAAACACTCACGAGAAGCCGCACAGGGCGCAAGAGAAACCCACCCCCGAGGCGGGCCGTCAATAGTTTTTGAACGACTTCATTGCGCCGGTACCGCGACCGTCATCGCACCCACGGTGGCGAATGCCGCTGACCCCGACCCCAAAAAAGCCGCCGCCCATGTGCCCTCTGCCACGGCACCATCCGGCAAAGCCATTGCCGTCGAAACCGCCGTCCCCGAACCGAAGGGTGTGGATCCCGTTTATTGAGAAATAGCGTTTAGCTCAGCGCTAGTCCCACAATTTCCTGCGCCGCGTTTCGCGCACGCAGGGTCGCGAACCAGCGCGCGACGTGGGGGTGACTCTCGTGGGCAATCGGTAGTTTCGTCCAACGATTCACCGTGCAGGCGAGCGGGATATCGCCCATCGTCATGGTTTTTCCTGTGACAAACTCGTGGCTCGCCAAATGCGCGTTCAAGACCGCCAATTTTTGCTCCACCTCGATGCATGATGATTCGATTAACGCCACGTTACGTTTATCAGGATCGGTGCGAATCAATTGCCAAAATACCGGATTAACCGACGGGTATAAGGTGGCGCTCTGCCAATCCATCCAGCGGTCGGCATCCGCTCGGGCTTGCACGTCGGTGGGTGATAGCGTGCCGTGGCCATGGCGCGCTGCGAGGTAGCGCACGATCGCGTTCGACTCCCACAGCACAAAGCCATCGTCGTCAATGACCGGCACCACACCATTCGGATTCATGGCGCGGTACGCGGGGGTATTCACCACCCCGTGCGCGCGCCCAGCCTCAATGCGCTCGTAGGCAATACCGAGCTCCTCGGCACACCACACGACTTTTTGAACATTGATTGACGTGAGACGACCCCAGATTTTTAGCATAAATTTCTTTCTTAATTATTGATGGAAACCCGCGTCCCTATTAGGGTTTTGCGGTATTCCACGTGATAAATCAGAGCAATTTTTTCCAGCCTTCATGGCCTAATTTTTTCAGCGTCTCGATATTTTTTTCAAAAATATCAGCGGCTTCGGGGAACGCCGCCACCGCTTTTTCTACCGATTCTTCGCGCAGTAGATGCAGCGTTGGGTAGGGTGCGCGATTGGTGAAATTAGTGATGTCGTCAGGGTCGGTCTCGGCGAACTGATAGTCCGGGTGAAAACTCGCGATCTGAATAATGCCGGTTAATTTCATCTCATCAACGACGGCATCCGCAACTTCTAAAAAATCGTTGTACTCTAAAAAATCCTGCATCACATGCGGGTGGATTAAGAGCGTGGTGTCGATCTCGCTGGGGTTGGCTGCGGCAAGTTTTTCTAGCTCGTCGATGAGGTCTTCGACTAATGCGTCGATGTGGGTGGCCTCACTCACAACGTAGCGGATTTGGCCTTTCACGTGGACGGCCTTGGCGAAGGGGCAAAAATTGAGGCCGATTACGGCGCGCGTGAGCCATTGGGTGGTTTCGGGGATGTAGGGTTCGGTCACGACTAGTTCCTGTTGGTATTGAGGGGGGAGTATATAGAGAGGGTTGCTAAGAATTGCGGCAGTGATATTGTCACGACAGAAAATCCCTCTCAATCTCCCTTTAAAAAGGGAGAAGTGCCATGCGTTGATCTCGCATTCAAATTCTGTGTGCAGATTGCAATCGCGAGCTCTATGCAAGGCACTTCCTCCTTTTTAAAGGAGGATTGAGGAGGATTTTCTACCCGTTGCAATTCACTCCCCCCCAATCCATCGTTCGACTTCCCCCTTCAACCCACGTAAAATCCAGCCTCATTCAAGAAGCAGTCAATCATGTCCACCGAACTCGCCCCCTCCCCTCCCCAATCAGCCGCGCGTATTACGCGTGAGGTCTTGCGCCGCCGCACCTTTGGCATCATCTCGCACCCAGATGCGGGTAAGACCACGTTGACCGAAAAGCTCCTTCTTTTCTCGGGCGCGATTCAGCAAGCTGGCACAGTTAAGGCGCGCAAAAGCTCTCGCCATGCCACATCCGACTGGATGGAGATCGAGAAGCAGCGCGGGATTTCAGTCGCAAGCTCGGTGATGCAGTTTGAGTATCGCGATCACGTGGTCAACCTCCTCGACACGCCAGGCCACCAAGATTTTTCGGAAGACACCTATCGCGTATTGACCGCTGTCGATTCAGCGTTGATGGTGATTGATGCCGCCAAAGGTGTAGAAGCGCAGACGATTAAGCTACTGAACGTATGCCGAATGCGTGATACGCCGATCATCACCTTCATGAATAAGATGGACCGCGAAACCCGCGATCCACTTGATCTGCTAGACGAAGTTGAATCGGTGCTTAATATCCAATGTGCGCCAGTGACCTGGCCGATTGGCATGGGCAAAACATTTCGCGGGGTGTATCACTTGCTGCGCGATGAGATTCTGCTTTTCGCGGCCGGTGAAGAGCGCGTCACCCACGATGTCGAAGTCATCAAGGGCATTGATAATCCGCGTTTGGTCGAGATGTTTCCGCTCGAAATTGAAGCGCTCAAGATGCAGGTGGAGCTTGTTAAGGGTGCCTCGCATCCATTCGATCTCAAGCAGTTTTTGGCCGGCACACAGACGCCCGTTTTCTTCGGCTCCGCCATCAATAATTTCGGTGTGCGCGAGATTTTGACGGCTCTCGTCGATTGGGCACCTTCCCCACTTACGCGGGACGCAACAGCGCGTGAAGTCGTGCCAACCGAGGCCGCCTTCTCTGGCTTCGTCTTCAAAATTCAAGCGAACATGGACCCCGCGCACCGCGACCGCATCGCGTTCCTACGCGTGTGCTCGGGCCACTTTGAGCGCGGCATGAAAATCCAACATTTGCGCTTGGGCCGCGAGCTACGCGTGAACAACGTCGTCACCTTCATGGCCGCCTCCCGCGAGCAGGTGGAAGAAGCTTACGCGGGCGACATCGTCGGCCTACCGAACCACGGCAATATGCAAATCGGTGATTCGTTTTCTGAGGGTGAGATGCTGCAATTCACCGGCATCCCCTACTTCGCGCCAGATTTTTTCCGGGCGGTGCGTATTCGCAATCCATTGAAAGTGAAGCAGCTACACAAAGGCTTGCAACAGCTTGGCGAAGAAGGTGCCGTGCAAGTATTCAAGCCCGTCAACGGTGGCGACTTAATTTTGGGTGCGGTCGGTGTGCTGCAGTTTGAAGTGGTGGCAAGCCGGCTCGCCAATGAATACGGGGTGGATGCGGTTTTTGAAGGCACACAGACCTCGTGTGCTCGCTGGGTCACGGGTGACGATAAACGGATGCTGCACGATTTTGAAGACAGCCTTGGGCACAACGTGGCGTATGACGCGGGCAATAATCTGGCGTACTTGGCACCGAATAACGTCAACCTACGATTAACCGAAGAACGCTGGCCGAAATTGAAATTTCATACCACGCGTGAACATGCGGTGAAGTTGGGGGAGTAGGGTGTTTCTCGCGTACACGTAGGGCACATGTAGGGCGGACTTGGCGAAGTGGCACGTGTTTGACGTGTCCCGCTACATAGACAAAGATGGACAGGCTCACTTTTGATGAAAACATCACATCACGAAGAAAAAGTACGACTTTTGACGAGAAAATTGGGCGACTTAATGGCTAAGCGCCACCCCCCATATGACTCAAAGGTAGAGTGGTGCGCGGCGGGATTGAGCGACTCGACAATTCGTCAAGAATCAGCAAGGCTGGACGTTGTGTTGCCTGCGGAGCATCAGGCCGCACTCAGTGTTTTTGACGGCCTACTCGTCGATTGCCCAATCGACGCTGGTGATGTAAGGGCTGGTCTACCAGAAGGCCACATCCTAATTTCACAAATTCAATTCATGCGTGAATGGAATGATGACGCATCGCTAGCCTTTCAAGAAGATGTCAACTCACTCTGGACCGACACTTACAAACCCGATCAAGTTCGCGTAATAGGCCCAGTGAAAAAACTTGGATTCCATAAAGATTGGATTATGATTGGCTATACAGACTATGGTCAGCTGTATTTGGATTTTGTGCCAGAGCTAGGCGGAGCGATTGGGCAGCTTATCGTCGTAGAGACTGATGACGAAGGCCCTGTAGTTCAAGTGGTTGCGCCAGATTTCATTGCATTGCTGCAAGGATTCATTGAAGCAATGAGTGTCACGCCGTAGTACATGTAAGGCGGGCTGCGCGAAACGATTTGAGAGAAGGTTTCTTTCCACGCGCGAACTCGGCGCATGGAACACCATCGACCCCATCCTAGCCTTCCCCTGTCTCCAGGGGAAGGAACTCACGAGCGCAGGCTTGGGCGCTATCACGACGCGTTGCAACTAACCCTACATCCTCTTCAAAACCTCCCGCGCCGCATTGTGCCCCGGCACACCCGTGACACCCCCACCCGGATGCGTACCAGACCCGCACTGAAATAATCCCGCAATCGGCGTGGTGTAGTTGCCGTAGCCCAATACCGGGCGCGCGGCAAAAAGTTGGTCTAGCGACAAAGCGCCATGAAAAATATCGCCGCCAACCAAGCCAAACTTTCGCTCTAAATCGAGCGGCGAGTGAATCTGGCGTGCGATGACGCTGGCTTTGAAATTCGGTGCGAAGCTATTCACGGTGTCGATCATCAAATCCGCCACGGTTTCGCGATGGTCATCCCACGAGCTGCCATCGGGCAAGGTCGGTGAGACGTGTTGGCAGAATAGGCTGGCGACGTGTTTTCCCTCGGGGGCCAAAGTGGCATCAACGGTGGACGGGATCAAGATTTCGACAATCGGTTTTTTCGACCAACCGAATGTTTTGGCATCGAAATACGCTTGCTCCATATAGGCCAAGCTCGGTGCCATGATGATGCCAGACGAGTGGTGCGGGCCGGGCTCGGGGTGGCAGGTGAAGCGGGGGAGTTCTGAAAGTGCGACATTCATGCGGAACGTGCCGGAGCCGTTTTTGTAGGCGCGGATGCGTTGTGAAAAATCCGCTGGCACGTCGCCGCTATCGACTAATGTTGTAAACAATAATTTTGGGTTCAAGTTTGAAACCACCGCGCGGGCATTGAGCGTTTCGCCGGAAACCAATTTCACGCCGACCGCCCTGCCCGCTTCGACAAGCACGCGCAGAACGGGTGCATCGAGCGTAATCTCAACCCCGCGCACCTTACACTCCGCCGCCATTGCCTGTGTAATCGCGCCCATGCCACCAACGGCGTGGCCCCAAATACCGGGCTTGCCGTTCACCTCGCCAAATACGTGATGCAGCAGCACATACGCCGAGCCCGGTGTGTAGGGCGAGGCAAAATTGCCGACCACGCTATCAAAACCAAAGCAGGCTTTGATGGGGATCGATTCAAAGTAATGGTCAAGCACGTCGCCCGCACTTTTAGTGAAAAGATCCAGCACATCGCGGCGCGCGGCCATATCGAGGGCGTTGAATTGTTTACCCACTTTCCACGCTTGCAAAATTTCCATGATGCCGCCACCCACGTTGGGCGGGGTTTCTAAGAGCAGATCTTTTAATACCGCCGCCACGCGATCAAGCATGGCGTAGTAGGCGGGTAGTGCGGCGGCATCGCGCGCGGAAAATTTGGCCACCTCGGCTTGGGTCTCGGCAAGATTTTTACCAAGCTTGAAATAGCTTTGGTCGCTTAATGGTAAAAAATTAGAAAATGGCCGCTCAACAACTTTTAGGCCGTGTTCGGCCAAACGTAAATCACGAATCACTTTCGGGTTTAACAGGCTCACCGTGTAGCTGGCGGTAGAATTACGAAAGCCGGGGTGAAATTCCTCGGTCACAGCCGCACCGCCAACAACGGCGCGGCGTTCGAGCACACGCAC
>JAYVGG010000208.1:0-3313 GCA_043772475.1 Burkholderiales bacterium | reverse complement strand
GCTTTAGCGCTACCAGCACTTGCTGCTGCGCTGGCACCAGACGGGGCTGCGCTCGCGGCACCGGCGGCTTTTGCGGCTGTTGCTGTTGCTGTTGCTGTTGCCGTGGCCGCTGTGCTGGCCGCTGCACCCATCGCTTTCGCTGCGTCGCCGGCGGCACCTGTTACGGCACCTGCCGCCGCGCCTGCCGCCGCGCCTGCCTTAGCTGCCACCGCACCAGCCGCGCCGCTTGCTGCCGCTTTTGCCGCATCGGTCATCGCGGCACCGGCACCCGCTACCGCACTGCCCGCTGCACTGCCCGCCGCACTGCCGGCTTTAGCCGCCGCATCGGCCACACCCGCTTTAGCCGCACCGGCTGCACCAGCAGCCGCACTACCCGCAGCACCGCCTTGTGCAACCAAACCGCCGACGGCTGCATTCGCACCACCGGCTGCACCACTCGCGATCGCGCCGGTAGCACTTGCACTACCCGCAACGGCCGCCACCACGCCAGCGGCGGCAGCACCTGCGGCTACGGCGGGCGCTTTCACTTCAATCTTGGTCGGTGCGGCACCTGCATTGGCCGAAGCCTTACCACCGGCCGCATGGTCACCCACCCCAAAAATGGGCACGATCATCAGCGCCACGATATTGATAATTTTGATCAGTGGGTTAACAGCAGGGCCTGCGGTATCTTTGTATGGGTCGCCCACGGTGTCGCCGGTTACGGCCGCTTTGTGTGCGTCGGAACCCTTGCCACCATGATGGCCTTCTTCGATGTACTTCTTCGCGTTATCCCACGCACCACCGCCGGTACACATCGAGATCGCGACAAATAGCCCCGTCACAATCGTGCCCATTAACATGCCGCCGAGCGCTTGCAAGCCCGCATCCCAGCCCATCAGTAGGCCGACGACCGTCACCACAACAATCGGTGCCAACACGGGAAGCAATGAAGGAATAATCATTTCCTTAATCGCGCCCTTGGTGAGCAGATCAACCGCCTTGGAGTAATCAGGCTTGCCGGTGCCGTCCATGATGCCTTTGATTTCGCGGAACTGGCGGCGGACTTCTTCGACCACCAAGCCTGCACAACGGCCGACCGCTTCCATCGCCATCGCACCAAACAGATACGGAATCATGCCGCCCGCGAAGAGGCCAATGATGACGGCGGGGTTGGACAAATCAAACGTAAGGTGACGGCCAATTTCGTCAAGCTTATGCGTGTAATCGGCGAACAAGACGAGGGCTGCCAAACCGGCCGAGCCAATCGCGTAGCCCTTGGTGACGGCCTTGGTGGTATTGCCCACCGCATCCAACGGGTCGGTGACTTCACGTACCGATTTCGGCATGTTCGCCATTTCAGCGATACCACCGGCGTTGTCGGTAATCGGGCCGTATGCATCGAGGGCCACCACAATACCGGCCATCGAGAGCATCGAGGTGGCGGCTACGGCGATACCGTACAAGCCGGCCAACGCGTAGGCCGCGTAGATAGCAACGCAAACCGCGAGAACCGGCCATGCCGTGGAGCGCATCGAGACACCGATACCGGCGATGATGTTGGTGGCGTGGCCTTTGGTGGACGCTTCAGCCACGTGCTTCACCGGCGGGTACTGTGTGCCGGTGAAATACTCGGTGATCCAAACTAAGAACGCGGTTAATACCAGGCCCACAACAGCGGCACCGTAGAGCTTATTCACGGCGAGTGCTGGGTAGACGGTTGCAACATCGCCCATGATCCACTGAGTGAGTGGGTAGAAAAGAATGAGCGCAATAACGCCCGCAACAATAAGGCCACGATAAAGCGCGCCCATGATATTGCCGCCGTCATTGGTTTTCACAAACGCGCAGCCGATCACGGACGCAATGATCGCTGAGCCACCAAGCACTAACGGGTAAACGACGATATTGCCGACCGTAGCAACGGAAGGAAACAAGAGCGAGCCCAGCACCATGGTGGCGATAATCGTGACCGCATAGGTCTCGAATAAGTCTGCCGCCATACCGGCGCAATCGCCCACGTTGTCGCCCACGTTATCCGCAATCACGGCGGGGTTGCGTGGGTCATCTTCGGGAATACCGGCTTCAACTTTACCGACCAAGTCAGCACCAACGTCCGCACCTTTGGTGAAAATACCGCCGCCTAAACGCGCGAAAATCGAGATCAATGACGAGCCGAATGCGAGACCGATCAACGGCTTTAGGATGTCGCTCATTTTTGCGTCGTGCGCGGCACCGCCTTTGAGCACGTAGTAAAAACCGACGACCGACAGTAAGCCTAAGCCAACCACCAGTAAGCCCGTCACCGCACCGCCCTTAAAGGCGATATTGAGTGCCGGGTTCACGCCACGGCGCGCGGCTTCGGCGGTACGCACGTTGGCGCGCACGGAAACGTTCATGCCGATATAGCCGGCGAGGCCGGAGGCAATCGCGCCAATCGCGAAGCCAATCGCCGACATCATGCCCAGACCGGGAACGACCAAAATCAGGAGAAACAACACCGCACCGACGATGCCAATCGTGGTGTACTGGCGATTCAAGTAAGCCTTGGCACCGGCTTGAATCGCGGCGGCGATTTCGCGCATCTTATCGTTACCGTCTGACTGCGACAAAATCCATTTCGCCTGCCACGCGCCGTAGGCCAGCGCAAAAATCGCGCATAAAAACGCGAGTAAGAGTCCGTTTTCCATTGTTGCTCTCCCGGTGTTAATTTAATGAACGTGCGATTGAATACAAGTAATGAAGGAACACGCGATTTTAACAGAGCGCCTCTAGCGGGGCTACCCGCCAATAATGCGGCGCGTAGCTAGGCGGCTGTGAAAAACACAGAAATTTAGAAAAGTTAGATTAAAAAAAGCCCAATAACCACGTGGCTTTTGGCGGTTTTTAAGCCAAGATGCCAGTTAAGTAGTGGCTTTTTCAGCAAAACAAGGCCGAAAGCCACGCCAATACTTAGGCTATGGCAGTCGATACACCGTAGCTACGCGAGCGAAAACGGTGGCAGCTTCTTCTTAACCGCTGCGTTTTTAAGCCGCACGTACTGTGGCATTCCATCCACAAATGGCGGCGGTGCCTCACCCGCAATCAACGGCAGCAGGTAGTTACGACACTTTTGGGTGATGTGAAAGCCATCCGCCGTGATGAAATCGGCGGGCATTTTCTTTTCTTGGTTCGCCACATCGGTGAGCTTGGCGGCGATGATTTCCCACTTGTAGGGCTTCGATGAGGTGCGCTTAATCGCGGGCATCACGCCGTTCATGCCTTTGACCGCGTACTCCACGGCCGCTTTACCGAGCGCGTAGGTTTGCAGCACGTCGGTTTTAGAAGCGATGTG
>JAYVGG010000207.1:0-6979 GCA_043772475.1 Burkholderiales bacterium | reverse complement strand
GCGATGGCGAATTCATCGTCATCGTGGGGCCATCGGGCTGCGGAAAATCGACCTTGCTTCGGATGATTGCCGGGCTCGAGGCCATCACCGAGGGCGAGGTCGCAATCGGTGGGCGGGTGGTGAATGATCTCGAGCCGAAAGACCGCGACATCGCGATGGTGTTTCAAAACTACGCCTTGTACCCGCACATGACCGTGTACGGCAACATGGCGTATGGCTTAAAAATTCGCGGGCTCGACAAAGCCGATATTGAGCGACGCGTACAAAAAGCGGCCGCGATTTTGGAGCTGGCACCGCTACTGCAACGAAGGCCACGCGAGCTCTCAGGCGGGCAGCGCCAGCGGGTGGCGATGGGGCGTGCGATTGTGCGTGAGCCGGCGGTGTTTTTGTTTGATGAGCCGCTTTCAAATTTGGATGCCAAGCTACGCGTGCAGATGCGCCTTGAAATCCAAAAACTATCGCGCGAGCTAAAAACCACCAGCATTTTTGTCACCCACGATCAGGTGGAAGCGATGACGCTCGCCCACCGCATGATCGTGATGAACGCCGGCTTAGTTGAGCAAATCGGCGCGCCGATGGAGGTTTACGATAATCCGGCGAGTATGTTTGTGGCGGGCTTTATCGGCTCGCCTGCGATGAATTTTTTGCCGGGTCTGGTACGGGGTGAGACACTGCATATTGCCGCCGATTGCAGCGTGATGCTGCCGCCACCGGTTCTCGCCCGCCAAGGTGAGGGCGGGGCGGTAACCTGCGGGATTCGGCCAGAGCATTTGATGATCGACCCGGCTGGCGATTTCGCCTTTGCCGTCGATAGTGCCGAGGCGCTAGGTGCTGATTCGCTACTCCACGGGCGTATCGGCGGGCATGGGGTGGTGGTGCGAGTGGATGGCCATACGCGGGTGATGGCGGGTGCGGCATTGCGGGTAACAGCCGCGCTCGATAAACACGTCTACTTCGATACAGCCACCGGAAAACGACTCCGCTAATGCCGCACGCCGTTCGTCGATGGGCAGAAATCATGCTTGCCGAGCCGGGCTGGCATTGGCTGCGAGGCTAAATGGCGAAGCCACTCAAACTGAGCGCTAAAGCCGAGGGTATGCTTGCCCTACAACGTGGCGATTTAGCCGCCGCAGAGCGGCACCTGCGTGCCGCAATCACAAGCAATGGCGCGGATTTCGAGGCGATTGAGGCGCTTGGCATTGTGGCGCTGCACTGCGGCTTAGTCGACGCCGCCTTGCCACTTTTCGAGCGCGCCACCGTACTCGCCCCAGCACGCGCCAGTGCTTGGGTAAACCGTGGTATCGCGCTAAATCGCGTCGAGCGGTTTCATGATGCGATTACCTCGTTTGAGAAAGCGCTGGCGGTGGATGCCACGCTCTTTAGCGCACGTGTGAATCTCGCCACCGGCTATCATGCGGTGGGCCGGCTTGATGATGCGGTGGCCGCAATGGAAGCGGCCACGTCGCAGGTTGTAGATTCAGCTGAGGCTTGGAATAATCTCGGTAATTTTTACAAAGACCAAGGGCGACTAGCGGCAGCGCTGGGCGCTTATGAGCGGGCGCTAGCGGTGAATCCGATGCTTGCTGAGGCGGCGAGCAATCGGCTTGGCGCATTAAAACTTTCTAGCCAATCACCAGCAGAAATTTTCGCAGCACACCGTATTTGGTCGGCTTGGTTTGAAGCAAGCGGCAAGGACGCACCGCTGCTCACCAACCCGCCCGACCCAGATCGCGCGCTAAACATTGGCTACGTCTCGCCGGATTGCCACACCGCGTTACCCGCTTTTTTAGACCCGGTGTGGAAATCGCATGATCGCAGCCGCTTCAAAATTTTTGCCTACTTCAATAACCCGCAAGACCCCGCACGTCTAGCTGAATTGGGTTTATCTGAAACCGCACGCGTGATGCGTGGGGTAGATGATGCAACCGTAGCGGCGAAAATTGTCGACGATGGCATTGATGTCTTGATTGATATTGCTGGGCATACTGGCAAAAATCGGCTCGGCGTATTTGTACGTAAACCAGCTCCCGTGCAAATCACGTGGCTCGATTATTTGAGTACCACCGGGCTTAATGCGATGGATTATCGGCTGACCGATCTCGTCGCCGACCCGGATGGGCACGAAGCGTTTCACAGTGAAAATTTATTGCGCTTAACCCCCACGCAATGGTGCTGGCAGCCTGATGCGTTGGCGCCGGCTGTATCGCCACGCGCCGCAGCCGCTGGAGCCATCGTTTTCGGCTCGTTTAATAACGCCGCTAAGTTAACGGATCTCACCCTTGCACGCTGGGCACGTTTGCTCGCGGCGATGCCCACCGCGCGGCTCTTAGTGGCTGGCGTTGCAGATGGGGCGGCGCGGTCTCGCATTGCGGTAGCGCTCGGCTGTGAGCCCGTACGGCTCACTTTTTTACCGCGCCGGTCGGTAGCCGATTATCGAGCGAGCTTTGGTGAAGTCGATATTGCGCTTGATCCCTCACCGTTTTCGGGTGCCACCACCACGCTGGACGCGCTATGGCAGGGTGTACCGGTGTTGACCCTGCCGGGGGAGTCGTCATGTTCGCGCTCAAGTGCGAGTATTTTGGTGTCGCTTGATCTTGCGGATTGGGTGGCGAGTGATGAGGCAGATTTTATTTTGCGCGCCAAGCAACACGCAGCCGACACCACCAATCTGCGCGCGCTACGCCGGGGCCTGCGGGCGCGCCTACAAAAAAGTGCCCTCCTTGATGCGCCCAATTTTACCGCTGGGTTAGAGCGGCAATTTCGCGAAGCATGGCGTGGATACTGCGTTTCCAGAGCTTCGCCGATGCACACCGCACAGCGCTTAACCGATGCGCGTCGCGCAATCACGGAGAACAAACTCGATCTCGCGATGGCCAATCTCGCTGATCTTTTGCGCGAGCGGCCTGATTGGGAAATCGCCAAGCTAGACTTAGCGCGCGCGGGCCTCGCGTGGGCACGCGCGCACCCCGAGGCCACCGCGATGTGGCGTGAGCCCTTCACCGCAGCCCCCGCCGGGCAGCGCGTATCGGCGATTATTTGCAGCATTCGCCCCGCCTATTTTGCGGCGATTAAAAAGCAGCTGAAACGCCAATTTGCCGTGCATGATTTTGAGGTGATCGGCATACACGATGCCAAATCGCTTACCGAAGGCTACAACCGTGGGGCGGCACAGGCAAAGGGCGACGTGTTGATTTTTTGCCATGACGATATCGACATGGTGCATGATGATTTTGGCGCGCGGGTGCTGGCGCATTTGCAGCGATTCGATATGGTTGGCGTGGCCGGGAGCACGAAGCTTGTAGACGCGGACTGGGGACATGCAGGTGCCCCGCACAGCCTGGGACAAATTATTCATCAACCGCCCGAAACACAAGGCTACATCTACCTTGCGGTGGGTCTGCATCATGATCTACATACCAATGTGGCAGCATTAGATGGGGTCTTTATTGCGACTCATCGCGCCGTTTGGCAGGCGATTCAATTCGATGAAAAAACCTTCGATGGCTTTCATCTTTATGACATTGATTTCTCGTTTCGCGCGGCCGCTGCCGGGTACAAGTTGGCGATTCCGCTAGACCTTTTGCTGATCCATTTTTCCACCGGAAAATACGACCAAGGCTGGCAGCGTTTTAACTTACGCTTTCTTGCAAAAAACCCTGAACTCACAAACCTGCCCAGCGCGCGCCGGTTCTCGTCCATCCACGTCAAACTACAAACCCTCGAACAAGTTGAAAAAATGCACGCTACCTTGCGGTACCATCGCTTTGGCGACGCTTAAGCTCGCTGCTTTTTCTTAAAGCCCATGACAAAAATTGACGACAACATTACCCAACTCGCCACAGCACTCGGCGAAATCCTCCACGCGCGTGGGCTCGTACTCGCCACGGCCGAATCCTGCACGGGTGGCGGCATTGGTGAGGCGGTGACCCGCGTACCGGGCTCATCAGCCTGGTTTGATTGCGCCTTTGTCACTTACAGCTACGAGGCCAAAACCGCCATGCTCGGTGTAAATCGCGCAACCTTGGTCGATCAAGGGGCCGTGTCAGACGAAACCGTGCGCGAAATGGTTGCCGGTGCGATTGAGCGCTCCCGCGCGCAAGTAGCCGTGGCTGTCACCGGCATTGCCGGCCCCGGCGGTGGCATACCGGGCCGCGCAGGCGAAGAAGGCAAGCCCGTTGGCACCGTCTGGTTTGCTTGGAAATTACCCAAAAAAGCCATGTTTTCAGAGGTTTGCCACTTTAAGGGCGATCGGCAATCGATCCGCCAGCAGACGGTGGCGCACGCGTTAAAGCAGTTGTTGGACAATCTCGGGCCAGCTTAGCTGTTTAGGTGGCCCTTCAAAAAAAACTTGCAACCCTTGAAATTTTCCGGTACTGTACGCAAATACAGCCATGTATTGATGTATAGCTAACCGCTGATTTAGGTCTTGTGCATCCTGCATACACCGCACTCAGCATAACCACCGGAGAACGACATGAACATGATGAAGGAAGGTTTTATGGACGAAAATAAATCGAAAGCGCTGGCAGCCGCACTTTCGCAGATCGAGAAGCAATTCGGCAAGGGCTCGATCATGAAAATGGGCGAGGGCAGTGTCGCAAACGACATCATCCCCGTCTCCACAGGCTCATTAGGCCTTGATATCGCGCTTGGCATCGGTGGTTTGCCACGCGGGCGTATCTGCGAAATCTACGGCCCAGAGTCGTCGGGTAAAACAACCCTCACGCTTCAAGTCATCGCCGAAATGCAAAAAACGGGCGGCACGGCGGCCTTTATTGATGCCGAACACGCGCTCGACCCAACCTACGCCGCCAAGCTCGGCGTGAATATCAATGATCTCCTAATCTCCCAGCCCGATAACGGCGAACAAGCACTCGAAATCGCCGACATGCTGGTGCGCTCAGGCTCAGTCGATATTGTCGTGGTTGACTCCGTCGCCGCTCTCACGCCACGCGCTGAGATTGAAGGCGAAATGGGCGACTCCCACATGGGTTTGCAAGCACGCCTTATGTCACAAGCCCTGCGTAAGCTCACCGCCAACATCAAGCGCTCGAATACCTTGGTGATTTTCATCAACCAAATCCGCATGAAAATCGGTGTCATGTTCGGTAACCCCGAAACCACTACGGGCGGTAACGCGCTTAAGTTTTACGCCTCTGTGCGTATCGACATCCGCCGCACCGGCTCGATCAAAGTCGGCGAAGAAGTGGTCGGCTCAGAAACCCGCGTGAAAGTAGTGAAAAACAAAGTAGCGCCTCCCTTCAAGACAGCAGATTTCGATATTCTGTATGGCGAAGGTATCTCCCGCGAAGGCGAGATTATCGAGCTCGGCGTGATTCACAAAATTGTCGATAAATCCGGCTCTTGGTACGCCTACAAAGGCGACAAGATCGGCCAAGGCAAAGATAACGCCCGCAACTACCTCAAAGATAACCCGGCCATCGCCCAGGAAATCGAGGCTCGCATTCGCGCCACCGTAGGGGTCAGTGCCTCTGCCGCGAAAATTGACGATTCCGAAGACGACGCCGAAGAATAATTTCTGGCGTAAGGGTGGGGCGCTTTCGCACCCCACCCACCCAACAAGTTGATGGTTGGGCCGTGTCGTACTCAAAATCCCATTACATGCACCGTGCATGTCATCGCGAAAAGCTAGTCACTTTTCGCCTGTGGGAAGTCACGGCCTTTTTTTCTGTTTTACGTTTTTTCTAGGAGCAATCATGGACAAATTCGTATTGTGGGCAATGCTCGTATTTATCTCGGTGGCAAGCTACGCCGAGCGTGCCACCCCGTTCGCCGCCCGCGCGCAAGATGCCTCGTTTCTAAACCGCCATAAAGACATCGCCCAAAGCGACGCACTCGAGTGCGCGCTCGCAGCCGGTGATCGCGTGCAGGTGATTGAGCAAACCGAGTGGCGCGGCGCGTACAAATTCATCTCACGCGTTGAAGTAGAAAGCGGCAAATGTCGCGGCATGTCAGGCTGGCTTGTCACGTCGCGGCTGGATTTATCGTGAGTGCCGCGGCTAGTGCTGTTGCCGAGCTTGATGAAGCGGTGGTGGCTGCGCGCCCCGCAAAGCCTGCGAACCGCGAGCTTGTTTCAGCCGCACTACATCTGCTGGCGCGTCGCGACATGACCGAGCGTGAATTCGCCACCAAGATGACCGGCAAGGAATTCGCCAAAGACGACATTGCCGAAATCAGCGCCTGGTGTAGCGCCGAGGGTTTTTTAAGCGAAGCTCGCTACACCGATATCAACGCGCGCCGCTTAAGTGCCCGCTACGGTGCCAGACGTGTCGGTGCCACCCTGAAGCAAAAAGGCGTGAAAGAAGAACTGATCGCCGAAACCATCACCCAACTCGCCGAAAGCGACTTTGCGCGCGCTCGCGCGCTATGGCTGCGTAAATTTGGCGAGCCACCAGTTGGGGCTACGGAGAAAAACAAACACTTCCGCTTTCTACAATCGCGCGGGTTTGGGTTCGATGTCATTAAGCGCGTGATTGCCGGGGAAGAGCTCGAAGAGTAGGGCGCTACGGCTGCTGGCAAACGCAGGTACTTAAAACTTCTCGTCCCGGACCCCCATCCGGGACCCAGTGGCGTTCGTCGTAAACAGCACCCTGTACATCAGCGCACCCACCTCAAACCCTGTCATCCCGAGCGCAGCCGAGGGATCTGCTTTTTGGTTGCGCGTCGCCCATCCTTTTCTTCGCCCATACCGCTGAAGCACGCCGTTTCGCACAACATGAAAACTACCTAAAAACCGTGAAATGCTCGAAGAGTAGGGCGGTACTGCTGCTGGCAAACGCACGTACTTAAACCTAGAAACGGCAGTTGACCGCTATGACATCCCTGAAACGCCGCGCCAGTACTAGGTTTTCGCTTTCTATACCATTCACCCAATTGGTGAGAGCGCTACGGCCATGATTGTGCATTTTGCAGGCTCCCTAGCGGCGTTGCTCCTCCTAGCAGGGTAAAGCCTGCGTCG
>JAYVGG010000206.1:0-2688 GCA_043772475.1 Burkholderiales bacterium | reverse complement strand
AGGCGCACGGTAATCACTCTTAACGTGCCGGGGATAAGCTCGCTAGGCCGGGCGCGCTTCACGCCGTGGCGCGCCATATAATCCATGTCGCCGTGAAAGCCACGATCAAGCCATTCACCCAAGTATTTTTCTTCTTGGGTTAACGCGGTGTCGCTAATGCCGATCTCCTGAAAGCCGCGCGCGTGGCCCCAGGTTTTGATGTTGTTCGCCAGTGCTGCAAAATCAATTTCTTTTTCCATTTTCTGAGTCTAACGTAAGCCCTGTGAATTCCACCAGCCTCCAAATTCCGCTTGCCGATGAAGCCGCAACGTTAACGTTGGGTGCCGCGATTGCGCCGCATTTTTTGCCTGGCATGTTCATCACCCTCACGGGTGATCTCGGTGCGGGCAAGACCACGCTCACGCGCGGGGTGCTGCGCGGGCTCGGCTATACGGGGCGCGTGAAGAGCCCGACGTATACGCTCGTTGAACTTTATGTATTTTCTAGGTTAAACTTGTATCACTTTGATTTTTATAGACTACTTGATAGAGAAGAATGGCACGAAGCCGGGTTTCGCGACTTGTTCAACGAGACCAACGTGTGTCTCGTGGAGTGGCCAGAAAAGGCCCACGGGGAACTGTCGCCACCCGATCTAGCGATTCACCTCGCGATAACGGGCGAATCGCGCGTGGCAACGCTAACCGCCCACAGCGTGCAGGCGAGCCTACTGGTAGCAGCGCTCACGAATCCCTAAGCAGCGCCGCCACATCGCGTCGCCGCATCTTGACGCTGCCGCTATTACTATCCCCCTTGCTCGCACCCCCGGCCTATGCCGCCACCGTGGTGAAATCAGCACGCGTGTGGCCCGCTAAGGAATACACCCGCGTCACGTTTGAATCGGGTGCGGCACTCAAGTACAAACAATTTTTTGTGCCCAATCCCCCGCGGCTCGCGATTGAATTCGACAACGTTGAATTAGGTGCCGCGCTAAAAACGCTCGCCGCAAAAATTGGCGCAGATGACCCGTATATTCAGACGATACGTGTGGGCATCAATCGTGGCACCGTGGTGCGCGTGGTGCTCGATCTCAAAACCGAAGTGCGCCCGCAGGTTTTCACGGTGCCGCCAGCGGGTGGGTTTGGGCATCGCTTAATGCTCGATATTTATCCCGAAAAAGCCGAAGACCCGCTTGCAGCCTTGCTCAACGACGAAGCGCGCACAGCGGAAAAAGAGCCGCCGCCGATAGAGGACGCACCAAAAGCCGAGGCACCCGCGAAACCGCGAGCCGAAAAAACACCGCCCGCGCGCAGCACCGATAAGCCCGCCAAAGCCCGCCCACCGCGCCCCTTCATGGTGGTGATTGATCCCGGCCACGGCGGCGAAGACCCCGGTGCGATTGGCCGACGCGGCACGCGCGAAAAAGACATCGTGCTTTCAATCGCACAAAAACTAAAAAACACGCTAGATGATGACCCGCAATACCGCGTTGCGCTCACGCGCGACGGCGATTATTTTGTCGCACTCAATGCGCGTGTGGCACGAGCGCGAAAATTGAAAGCTGATTTATTTGTCAGCCTGCACGCGGATGCCTTCGTGCAGCCACAGGCACATGGATCGAGCGTGTTTGCGCTCTCCGAGCGCGGTGCCACCTCAACGGCCGCCAAATGGCTTGCGAATAAAGAAAACGATGCCGATTTAATCGGCGGCGTGAACTTAAGCGTGCGCGACAATATCCTCGCCCGTACGCTGCTCGATCTCTCGCAGACCGCGCAGATTAACGATAGCTTGAAGCTCGGCAAGATGGTGCTAGCCGAGCTTGGTGGCTTTAATCGCCTGCACAAACCACAAGTAGAGCAAGCCGGTTTTGCTGTGCTGAAAGCGCCCGATGTGCCGTCCATCTTGATCGAAACCGCATTCATCTCGAACCCGGAAGAAGAAAATAAACTCCGCAGCGCAAAATACCAAGACCAAATGGCGGAAGCGATTGCCGACGGCATTCGCGGCTATTTTAAGAAAAATCCGGCCCTAGCGAGAGCCTAAAGTCCAATAGGGGCGCGGGTTTGGCGGTTTTAGCCTAACCAAAGTTACCCATGTGAATCTGCCGCGCGGGCGCTTGCCCAAACGTAGACCAATAATGTATATTGATCGTATTGATATAATCATCAAGGGTACAAATCATGGCACTACAAATCGCGAACCCCGTGGTGGTGGACAAAGTAGAGCGCCTAGCGCTCGCAACCGGTCTAAGCAAGACTGCCGCTGTCGAGCGCGCGGTAGATCGCCTCCTGCGCGAGACCAGCGTCCCGCCAAAAGCGGACACCCGCATGGCGGCGCTGCTGGCGCAACTTGATCGAATCCCTGACCGCGACGACGCCATCGACCCGCTGCGGTGGGATCAGAACGGTTTGCCGATATGATTGTTGTTGATACGTCCGCGATTGTGGCAATAGTATTTGGCGAGCCAGAGCGGGCCGCGTTTTTGCGGCTCATTGAGCAAGCCGGCCGCGCGCTCATTTGCACGACTTCTGTGCTTGAAGCTCGTATGGTCGTGCATGGCCGTCGTGGCGAACGCGCCGTTGTGCTGGTGGATGATTTGATTCGTTTGCCACACTTTGAAATCGTGTCACCCGATATCGCCGAAATGGATGCCGCCTATGCTGCATTCGTCGCGTTCGGCAAAGGCAGCGGGCATCCCGCCTCACTCAATTT
>JAYVGG010000205.1:0-5189 GCA_043772475.1 Burkholderiales bacterium | reverse complement strand
TTTTTGGCGGCCATTAACGATCAACTTGCCAAGGCTTCTTCCACCAAAAAAGCGATGTTCAATTTTGCCGTTGCCACCGGCTGGGCGCGCTTTGAGCACGCCAACGGGCGCGGCGGGTGGAAGCCGCAGTTTTTGCTCTGGCCGCTACTCAAAAAATTAGTCGCCGATAAATTACTTGCGCGTATGGGCGGGCGTTTGCGCTTCGCGATCTCGGGCGGTGCCGCACTATCGCACTCGGTGGCGAAGGTGTTTGTTGGCCTCGGCCTGCCGATTTGCCAAGGCTACGGCCTCTCCGAGGCAAGCCCGCTTCTCACGGTAAATCTGCTCGAAAAAAATAATCCCGCAACGATTGGCTTGGCGGTGCCGGGTGTTGAATTGAAAGTGGCCGCTGATGGTGGGCTACTCGCACGCGGGCCCAACATCATGCTGGGCTACTGGAATAATCCTGAAGCGACGCGCGCGGTGCTCTCTGAAGACGGCTGGCTCACCACCGGCGACCAAGTTGTGATTGATGAAGACGGCTTTGTAAAAATCACCGGTAGGCTTAAAGAAATCATCGTGCTCGGCAACGGCGAAAAAGTACCGCCGGTCGATATGGAATTAGCGATCCAGCTTGATCCGGTTTTTGAGCAAGTGTTAGTGGTGGGTGAGGCGATGCCGTTTCTCGGTGTGCTCGCGGTGCTGAATGACGAAAAGTGGGTACAGGCCGCCCAAGAAAACGGGCTGGACCCAAATCTGCAAGGTGAGGCGCGTGAGAAGGCGGAGAAATTTTTAGTCCAGCGCATCGCCAAACAAATCAAAGATTTCCCCGGCTTCGCGCAGGTGCGTCGCATTTTTGTCGTGCCCGAAAAATGGACGATTGACAACGGCCTCATGACCCCGACACTCAAACTTAAACGCGCCGCCATTGTCAAAAAATATACCGAGCGCATCGATGCCATGTACAAAGGACATACGCTGTGAGCGAAATCACGACCGCACTTCCCGCCGGTATTCCCACCATCCGCATCATCCCCATGCCCGCCGACACCAACGCGAATGGCACCATTTTCGGCGGCTGGGTGATGGCGCAGGTCGATTTGGCTGGCAGCGTGCCCGCTTACGAGCGCGCGCAGGGCAAGGTGGCGACGGTGGCGGTGAATTCGTTTTTGTTCAAAGAGCCGGTGTTCGTGGGTGACTTAGTGAGCTTTTACGCGGCGCTGGTAAAAACCGGCCGCACGTCCATTACCGTAGATGTCGCCGTTTACGCACAGCGGCATCGCTTCGGCAAAGGGGCAGTAAAAGTGACCGAGGCAACGCTCACCTATGTGGCGATTGATGATGAGGGCAAGCCTAGGGTGCTTCCGTGATGATTCAAATTTTGTCATCCCGAGCGCAGCCGAGGGATCTGCTTTCCTGTGCAAGCTTCTACCGGCAAAACCCGCGCCCCGCTTAGCGTTCCAGCCATTTAACTAATTTATTTTTTTCGTTTTCAGGAGCCTCACCATGCCAAATTTCCACATCAAAAAAGTTGCCATTCTCGGTGCCGGTGTCATGGGCGCGCAGATTGCGGCACACATGACAAACGCAAACGTGCAGGCGATTTTGTTTGACCTCCCGGCCAAAGAGGGCCCGAAAAGCGGCGTGGTGCTGAAGGCGCTCGAAAATCTCACCAAGCTCTCGCCTGACCCGCTTTCCAGCAAAGCGCGCGTGTCGATGATTACGCCGGCCAACTACGATGACGATCTCGAAAAACTCCGCGAGTGCGATCTCGTGATTGAGGCGATTTCAGAGCGTATGGATTGGAAAAAATCGCTCTATGAAAAAGTCGCCCCTTTCTTGGGTGCCAACGCAATTTTTGCCTCCAATACCTCGGGCTTAAACATCACCGAGCTTTCCAAGGTGTTCCCCGAAGCGCTGCGCCACCGCTTTTGCGGCATCCACTTTTTTAATCCACCGCGCTATATGAAGTTGGTTGAGATCATCCCGACTGAGGCCACCGAAGCTGCCATCATCGACCAGCTCGAAACCTTCCTCACCACCGTCATCGGCAAGGGCGTTATCCGCGCGAAAGACACGCCCAATTTTGTCGCGAACCGCATCGGCGTATTTTCGATTGCCGCCACCATGCATCACACGAGTGCCTTTAATTTACCGTTCGATGTCGTCGATGCACTCACCGGCCCCGCCATTGGCCGCGCCAAGAGTGCCACCTATCGCACGTCCGATGTGGTGGGCTTAGATACGCTTTCGCTCACCATCAAAACGCTGGCTGATACGCTGCCAAGTGACCCGTGGCACAAGTACTACGTGAGCCCCGCGTGGCTCACGGGCCTTATCGCCAAGGGTGCGCTTGGGCAAAAAACCAAGGCCGGTATTTACACCAAAAAGGGTAAAGATATTTTGGTGCTTGATGTGGCCGCACAAGACTATCGGGTATCGGACGGAAAAATGGCCGATGAAGTTGCCGCGATGTTGAAAATCAAAAGTGCGCCGGAAAAATTTGCCGCCTTGCGCGCGAGCGCGCACCCACAGGCTCAATTTTTATGGTCGATCTTCCGCGATGTGTTTCACTATTGCTCGGTGCAGTTAGCCGATGTCGCGCACAGCGCGCGCGATCTTGATTTTGCGATTCGCTGGGGCTTCGGCTGGAAAATGGGCCCGTTTGAAACCTGGCAAGCCGCAGGCTGGCAGCAAATCGCGACGTGGATAAGTGAAGATATTGCCGCCGGTAAAACCATGGCCGCGACCCCGCTACCCGCGTGGGTGATGGATGGGCGCAGCGGCGTTCACGCGCCAGAGGGCTCTTACTCGGCGGCGACGGGTAAGCTGGTTGCGCGCTCGTCATTGCCCGTGTATCGCCGCCAGCTTTTCCCCGAATTGCTTCTGGGCGAAAAAGCGGATCGTGGCCTCACCGTATTTGAAACCGATGCGGTTCGCATGTTTACGCTCGGCGGCTCGCGCAATAGCGACGACATCGCGATTGTCTCGTTCAAATCAAAAATGCACGCAATTGGCGCCGACGTACTCGAAGGGCTTAACCGGGCGATTGACGAAGCCGAGGCCAATTACAAGGGCTTAGTTATTTGGCAAACCGACGCCCCTTTTGCGGCCGGCGCCAATCTCGTCAAAGCCCTGGAATCCTTACAGGCCGGGCGTTTCGACGAATTTGAAGCGATGGTGGCGATGTTCCAAAAAACCTCGCAACGCTTGAAATACAGCCATATCCCGGTCGTGGCGGCGGTCGATGGCATGGCGCTCGGTGGCGGCTGCGAATTTGTGATGCACGCCGACCGGGTGGTTGCGACACTCGAAAGTTATATCGGCTTGGTTGAGGTAGGCGTGGGCTTATTGCCAGCGGGTGGCGGGCTAAAAGAAATCGCGATTCGCGCCGCATTGGGTGCCGCCGGTGGCGATGTGCTGCCGGAGATCCAAAAAATGTTTAAGCAAATCGCGATGGGCGAAGTATCGAAGAGTGCGGTGGGCGCTAAAGAAATGGGCTATATGCGCTGGCGCGATACGATTATTTTGAATAAAGATGAGTTGCTCTTGGTGGCGATTGAAACCGCGCGCGCGATGGCCGCTTCCGTTTACCGCCCCCCGTTGGCACCCACGCAATTTCCGGTCGCCGGTGACACCGGTATCGCCACACTCAAGATGATTCTTATCAACATGAAGGCGGGTGGGTTTATCTCCGAGCACGATTACGAAATCGGCTGCCGCATCGCGATTTGTCTATGCGGTGGCGAAATCGAGCCGGGCTCGATGGTGGACGAGAAATGGATGCTCGAGCTTGAGCGCAAACACTTTGTGGAACTGGCAAAAATGCCGAAAACACAGGAGCGGATTGCGTTTATGTTGAAAAACGGCAAGCCACTTCGGAACTAGGATCGCGTCAATGCGCCACGAAGCGAAATTTTTTCAAGTTGTCATCCCAAGCGCAGCCGAGGGATCTGCTTTTATCGTGTACGCCGCGAGCGCATCCGTAGCCGAACCACGCAAACCCATTGCGCCTCAATTTTCCCCTAGGAGCCCCACATGATTAAGCAAATCCAAGAAGCCTACATCGTCGCCGCCGTCCGCACGCCTGTCGGCAAAGCGCCGCGCGGCATGTTCAAAAACGTTCGCCCCGATGACCTGCTAGCACACGTTTTGCGCGGGGCCGTAGCACAGGTGCCGGGGCTTGACCCGCATGACATTGGTGACGTGATCGTCGGCTGTGCGATGCCTGAAGGCGAGCAGGGCATGAACGTGGCGCGCATTGGTGTGCTGCTCGCGGGGCTGCCCAATAGCATTCCCGCTGTCACCATCAATCGCTTTTGTGCTTCCGGCGTGCAGGCGGTGAGCATGGCGGCAGATCGGATTCGCTCGGGTGACGATGATGTCGTGATCGCCGCAGGCACCGAGAGCATGTCGATGGTGCCGATGATGGGCAACAAAATCGCGATGAATTCCGATGTATTCGCGAACAACGAAAACATCGCCATTGCCTACGGTATGGGTATCACGGCGGAAAACGTGGCGAACCAGTGGAAGGTGACGCGCGAAGAGCAAGATGCATTCGCGGTGGCCTCGCACGTGAAGGCGGCAGCGGCGATTGCGAATGGCGGATTCAAGCAAGAAATCACCCCCTACGAAATCGACACGGCCTCGCCCGATCTCTCAAGCGGCACGATTAAGCACAAAAAGAAACTTGCCGAAAACGATGAAGGCCCGCGCCCTGATTCGAGTTTGGAGTCATTGGCGAAGCTAAAAACGGTGTTCGCCGCGAAGGGGTCGGTGACCGCTGGTAATTCATCGCAAATGTCGGACGGTGCTGGTGCCGTGATCTTGATGAGCGAGCGCGCACTCAAAAAATACAATATCCAGCCTTTAGCGCGCTTTGTTTCGTTTGCCGTTGCCGGGGTGCCCGCCGAGATCATGGGCATCGGCCCGATCAAGGCGATCCCGAAAGTATTAAAACAAGCGGGCATCCACCAAGATGATTTGGGCTGGATCGAGCTCAACGAAGCCTTCGCCGCGCAAGCCTTGGCGGTCGTGAAAGAGCTCGGCCTAGACCCGACCAAAATCAACCCGCAAGGCGGTGCTATCGCGCTCGGCCACCCGCTCGGTGCCACCGGTGCTATTCGCACCGCCACACTCGTGCATGGGATGCGCCGCACCAAGCAAAAGTGGGGCATGGTAACCATGTGTATCGGCACCGGGATGGG
>JAYVGG010000204.1:0-2422 GCA_043772475.1 Burkholderiales bacterium | reverse complement strand
TTCCGAGATCGCCTTGAGCACGCCGACTTGGTAGGCCGCACGCGCCCCACCGCCCTGAAGCACCAGAGCGACACCGGGGAAACGGGCGTTGCGAACATTAGCGTTTGGCGAATCCAGAGCGCCTCCGGTGTCGTTGAAATCGCTACCCAGCCGCCGCCTCGGCATCGCTGCCGATCACGGTCATGCCAGCCCGACTCATTTTACCTAAGAGCTTATAGACATCCATCTGCCCCTTGCCTTTAATAAGCATGTGTTTCACGCTATCGAAGCGATACCGATTGTGCAAGCGACGATAGGTAACAGAGTCTACTTGCGTGGTGCCAACGGGTGCCTCGGTAGACATACGGCTCGCCACGTTTACGGTGTCACCCCATAAATCATAGCCAAATTTACGTTTGCCAATCACCCCCGCCACCACCGGGCCCGTTGCAAGCCCCACCCGCAAAGCCATGGACTCGCCGTTCGGTGCCATGTAGCGGCCGACGAAGGCGTGCATTTCGAGCGCCATATCAGCCATGGCATCGACGTAGGGGCTAGATTCATGCTGTAAGCCGCCCGCCACCATGTACGCGTCTCCAATTGTTTTGATTTTCTCTAAGCCATATTTATCGGCCATGGCATCAAACTCAGAAAAAATATCGTTGAGTAATCGCACCGTTTCATTGGGCGACATTTCTTCGGAGAGCCGCGTGAAATTGACAATATCGGCAAACATCACCGAGACATCGGCGTGACCATCGGCGATATTGGTTTCGTCGCGTTTAAGACGCTCAGCAATCGGTGCGGGCAGCATATTAAGTAGGAGTCGCTCGGAGCGCACCCGCTCTAGCGCCAGCGCTTCTGTTTGTCGCGCCATGGCTCGGGCGAGCTTGGATTTTTCTCGCGCGGCGTACCAAAGCATGGAATAAACCATCGACGAGATAAAAATAAAATTAAGCACAAAAAATACCGCGACCATCCGCATATCGAGCTTGGCGGTTTCGGGCGGAATGATGAAATCAAACACGCCCGACATCAACGTAAAAAGCAAAAAAGCACCAAACCAAGGCAGCGAGCTTTTGGCCCCCACGATCACGAGTGCCGCCACTGGGGCTAGCAGCGCCCAGAGTGAAATCCCGCTGGCACTCACAAAATTACCAATCGACCATTGCAGCGCGAACGGCGTAAATAGAAACAGGGCGAACTGCAGTAAGCAAAATGAATCGAGGCGGCGCGTCTTGAGAAAGAGCCCGATATTGATGGCGGAAATTGTGGCAAAGCTCAAGGGAATGAGCGTCGAATAGCGTTGCCCAAAGGCCCAGTAAATCGCCAGCCAGAGCATGGCGGCCAGAAGCAAAAGCAGACTCGCGAAGACCAGCATATCGCCTGCAAGTTTTTGCTCAGGCGAAAGCTCGTCCTTAACCGGTGGCGTAGGTGTTTCGATGGGGCTTCCTCTGTTGTTATTTTTGTCCGTACTCGAATGGTCTTCGCCGCAACCAAACCTTGCGAGAACCAAAATCTCAATATGTAAAAAGAGTATCACACATTCCACATGCACCAATACAACGTGCGACAGTGAATGCGATAAAATTACTGTTATTCGCAGCACTCATCAAACCGCATTTTTCTGGAGAACCCCATGTCAATGTCAGACCGCGACGGTTTTATTTGGTACGACGGCAAACTCGTACCGTGGCGGGATGCCACCACCCACGTGCTGACCCATTCGCTCCACTACGGGCTCGCCGTTTTCGAGGGCGTGCGCGCGTACAAAACTGACATCGGCACCGCTATTTTTCGCTTAAAAGAGCACACCACGCGCCTTTTTAACTCGGCCAAAATTTATCAAATGCCGATGCCCTACTCGATGGACGAGATCATGGAAGCGCACCGCGAAGTGGTGCGCGTGAATAAGCTCGAATCTTGCTATCTGCGCCCGCTGGTGTTTTTTGGCTCGGAAAAAATGGGGGTCTCGCCCAAGGGGGCCAAAGTTCACGTCACGATCGCGGCGTGGCCGTGGGGCGCGTACCTTGGCGAAGATGGCCTCACTAAAGGCATTCGCGTCAAGACATCGTCGTACGCGCGTCATCATGTAAACGTGACCATGCCGCGCGCGAAGGTGGCATCCACGTATGCCAATTCGATTTTGGCCAATAACGAAGCGGTAGACCACGGCTACGATGAGGCGCTCTTGCTCGATACCGAAGGCTACGTGGCCGAGGGTGCGGGTGAAAATTTATTTATCGTGCGTGACGGCAAAATCGCCACGCCTGAGCTCACGTCCGCACTCGATGGCATCACCTGGCGCTCGGTGCAGCAAATCTGTGCCGATCTCGGTATCCCGGTTGAAGCGCGCAAAATTACGCGCGACGATGTGTACATTGCCGATGAGGCTTTTTTTACCGGCACGGCAGCCGAAGTCACGCCGATTCGCGAGCTCGAT
>JAYVGG010000203.1:0-2153 GCA_043772475.1 Burkholderiales bacterium | reverse complement strand
AATGGCCACACCAGCCAGCAAGATAGCGTGCGCGAAAAAGCTCAGTAGTGGCCGATTTTGAATCATCGCTTAGCCGAAAATTGCGCGGCAGGCATCAGTACTGCACCTTGCGCTCGATAAATCGAAACTGCACCACGGTGAGCAAAATCACGATAGCCATCAGCACCACACTTTGCGCCGCCGAGCCGCCTAGGTCGCCGCCCTTCATGCCATCGTGATAGACCTTGTAGACTAAAATTTCGGTCGCTTTTGCGGGGCCGCCAGAGGTGGTGGCATCAATCACGCCGAAGGTATCGAAAAACGCGTAAACGACATTCACCACGAGGAGAAAAAACGTGGTCGGCGAAAGCAGCGGAAAAATGATCGTCCAGAAGCGATAAATGGGGCTGGCCCCGTCAATCGCGGCGGCTTCGAGCAGTGATTTCGGGATCGACTGTAAGCCCGCTAGAAAGAATAAAAAGTTATAGCTAATCTGCTTCCAGACGGCGGCAATCACCACCAAAATCATCGCATGATCGCCGTTAAGCAAGTAATCCCACGGGATGCCGCTTTTTTTCAGCACGTAGGAGACGATGCCGAGTGACGGCGCAAACAAAAACGCCCACAGCACACCGGCAATAACGGGTGCCACCGCGTAAGGCCAGATGAGGAGCGTCTTGTAGGCGAGCGCGCCTTTGACCACGCGGTCTGCCATGGTGGCGAGCAGGAGTGAAATCGACAGGCCCAAGGTCGCCACGAGCACGCTAAAAAACGCGGTCGTTTTGAATGACTGCAAATAAAGCGCGTCGTTAAAAAGCGATTTGAAATTATCAAACCAGACAAACTCGGTATTGAGCCCAAAGGCATCCTGCAACAAAAACGACTGATAAATCGCCTGCCCCGCTGGCCAAAAAAAGAAAATAATCGTCACCGCAATCTGCGGCGCGATTAAGGCGTAGGGCAGGAATTTATTGTTGAAGGTGACGCGTTTTTCCACGCGCGTTTATCCTAATGGTGCCTACTGCCTACTGTTTATTGGCCGCCTGAAACTTTCGCAAGATCTCATTACCCCGGCGCACGGCATCATCGAGTGCGGGTTGCGCGGCTTTTTTGCCAGCAAGAACGGATTCGATTTCCTCCTCAATAATCTCGCGGCCCTGCACGTAATTGCCAAAACGCAAGCCACGCGTGTGCGGCAGCGGCGGCTTGTTATTCATCTGCCGAACCGAAATATCGGTGCCCGGATTTTTTTCGTAGAAATTGGAGGCTTTGGTTTTATCAAACGCCGCACTGGTGATAGGGATATAGCCGGTTGACTGATGCCATTCAGTCTGCAAATCGGTGCTTGAGAGGAAGCCCAAGAATTTCGCAATGCCCTTGTAGGCATTGTTGGTCTTGCCTGCCATCACCCAGAGCGACGCGCCGCCGATGATCGAATTTTGCGGGGCTCCGGCGACCTCATCGTGGTAGGGCAGCATGTTGACTGAAAATTCAAATTTGGCATTGCGCTTGATATTGGCCTGCGCCGCCGAGCTTGAGGTCACCATCGCGCATTCGCCTGAGAAAAATTTTGCCTCGCCTTCATTGCGACGGCCGGCGTAGGTGAAAAGCCCTTTCTTGGTCATGTCGGCAAGCATGGTGATGTGGCGCACGTGGAGTGGTGTGTTGATTTTGAATTCACTATCAAAACCGGCCATGCCGTTGTCTTTGGTGCCAATCGGTACGCCGTGCCAGGCGGAGAAATTTTCGATATGCACCCACGATGGCCAGCCGGTTGTGTACACGCAAGCTTGCCCAGCCGCTTTAAGTTTTTCGCTTGCGGCTAAAAATTCTTTCCACGTTTTGGGCGCTTTGTTTGGGTCTAGCCCGGCTTTTTTATAGGCATCTTTATTGATGTAAAAAACCGGCGTGGATGAATTAAACGGCATCGAAAGCATATTGCCGCGACTGTCGGTGTAGTAGCCCGCCACCGAGGGCACGTAGGCCTTTTGGTTGAACGGCTCGTCAGCATCGCGCATCAGCTCGTAGACGGGCTTAATCGCGCCCTTGGCGGCCATCATGGTGGCGGTGCCAACTTCAAACACTTGCAAAAGATGCGGCGCATTGCCCGCGCGGTAGGCGGCAATGGCGGCCGTCATCGACTCCGGGTAGGTGCCCTTAAAGACGGGCACAAG
>JAYVGG010000202.1:0-4688 GCA_043772475.1 Burkholderiales bacterium | reverse complement strand
AACATGGAATAAAAAATGAAAAACGGAATCATGTGCTGGCCATGGTTGGCGTAGCTCGTTCCCGCTGCCATCCACGAGCAAAAGGCACCCGCTTCATTGATACCTTCTTGCAAAATCTGCCCGGCTTTGTCTTCCTTGTAGAACATCAATTCACCCGCATCGACTGGCTCATAAAGCTGGCCGACTGAGGAGTAAATGCCAAGCTGACGGAATAAGCCTTCCATCCCAAACGTGCGCGATTCGTCAGCGACGATGGGTACCAAACGTGGCCCCAATTCTTTGTCGCGCGTGAGCGTGGTGAACGCGCGTACGAATGCCATCGTGGTCGAAATTTCGCGTTCTTCGGTTGATTTTAAGAGTGGCTCAAAGACCGAAAGATCAGGCACTTTTAGCGGCGGGATTTTGTGGAACCGCACCGGAAGCGACCCACCCAAGGCAGCACGTGCCGCTTTCAGGTATTGAATCTCGGGCGAATTTTCAGCGGGCTTATAAAACGGAATATCAGCAATCACCTCATCCGAAATCGGCACGTTGAAACGGTCACGGAAGGCTTTTAATGCGGCCGTGTCCATTTTCTTTTGCTGGTGCGTGATGTTCTGGCCTTCACCGGCTTTACCCATGCCGTAACCCTTGATGGTCTTGGCGAGAATCACCGTCGGCTGGCCTTTATGCTTCACCGCCGCCGAGTACGCCGCATAAACTTTGTACGGGTCGTGGCCACCACGATTTAAGCGCCAGATGTCTTCATCGGGCATCGAGGCCACCATTTTTTTAAGCTCAGGATACTTGCCAAAAAAATGCTCGCGCACATAGGCCCCATCACGCGCCTTGTAGTTTTGATACTCGCCATCCACCGCTTCCATCATGCGTTTGGTGAGGATACCGTCGGTGTCTTTCGCAATCAGCGGATCCCAGTGGCGACCCCAGATAACCTTCAGCACATTCCAGCCAGCACCTCGGAAATCGGCTTCTAGCTCTTGAATAATTTTGCCATTACCGCGCACCGGGCCATCGAGGCGTTGCAGATTGCAGTTCACCACAAAAATTAAGTTATCGAGATTTTCGCGTGAGGCCAACGCAATCGCGCCGAGCGACTCTGGCTCATCCATCTCGCCGTCACCCATGAACGCCCACACCTTGCGGCCTTCGGTGTTCACAATGCCGCGATCATTCAGATATTTCATGAAGCGCGCTTGGTAAATCGCTTGCAGTGGGCCTAGTCCCATTGAGACAGTCGGGAACTGCCAAAAATCAGGCATGAGCCACGGATGCGGGTAGCTTGAAATACCCTTGCCATCGACTTCGCGACGGAAGTTTTCAAGCTGCTCTTCGGTAATGCGCCCTTCGAGAAACGCGCGCGCATACACGCCGGGGGCCGAGTGGCCCTGAATGAAAATCATATCGCCGCCATGCGCTTTCGACGGCGCATTCCAGAAATGATCAAAGCCTACGTCGTAGAGCGTGGCGGCAGACTGAAAGCTCGCGATATGGCCACCGAGATCGGAGGACTCTTTATTCGCCCGCAGCACCATCGCAATCGCGTTCCAGCGCACGATCGAGCGAATGCGATGTTCCATCTCTTGGTTGCCCGGCAGCGAGTCCTCCGCGTGGGGTGGAATCGTATTGATGTAGGCGGTGTTGGGCGAGTAGGGCAGGTTGGCACCGGAGCGGCGCGCCTTATCGACTAAGGATTCGAGTAAAAAATGCGCGCGCTCGGCACCGGCCACATCAAGCACACCATCAAGGGCATCAAGCCATTCACGGGTTTCTTGCGGGTCTGCGTCTGGTTTGAGAAAGCCTTGACGATCCATTTACTTCTCCTCGTGTTTTTTATTCGTAGGGTGAGCTGCGCCAAAAGATTAGACCTGAATCCCACTATTCTTGCCACCGAGCGTGGGAATAGCGCCTTTGACGGAAAGCTAACAATCGTGAATTGTAACGAGAATGGGCTAATTCTTGCGAGATTGAACAGTAAAATGCGGATGCCTCTCAGAGGCAAGTGCTGCCAACGCGCTGATTTTATTGCTGAAAAATCATAGACATTGATCGTTTTTCGTAACTATTTATTAAAAACCGATTTTAAGTTATTATAAATGCGAGTATTTAGCTTGTTTGCCCCAGTTTTTTAGAGGTCCTGTTTTTTTGTGTCCTGGCCAATACCGCAATGGCGGGATTGCTAAAAATAGGAAGTCCGTTCAAGCTTATGCGCTAACAATAACCGAAATTGCGGGAGGATGTATGGCGCTAACTGAAGCATTGCAGATAATCAGCTTGACCGATCCGGGTCGTGTGCGCGGCCACAATGAGGATTGTGTTGAGTCGCGCCCAGATATTGGACTCGTCGTGCTGGCCGACGGCATGGGTGGCTATAACGCCGGTGAAGTTGCAAGTGGCATGGCCACATCACTCATTTCGGCAGGGCTCGCTGAGCGCTGGAAGCTAGAGCAACTGCGTAAACTCGATCGCGATGGCGCTATTTTGCTCTCGAAGCGGTTGATTAAAGAGGAAGTGGATAAATCAAACGCCGCTATTTTCGCCACTGCCGAAAAAGATCCGCAGTGCGCCGGAATGGGCACCACCCTTGTTGTTGGGCTTTTCTTTGATAACTTTGTAACCGTCGCCCACATTGGCGATTCACGTCTTTACCGGATGCGCGAAGATGTCCTGACACAGGTCACGCGCGATCATTCGCTTTTGCAGGAGCAGCTTGATTCTGGCCTTATTTCAAAAGAAGATGCCAAGACCTCGCACAATAAAAATTTAGTCACACGTGCGCTCGGCATTGACCCAGAAGTCGATACTGAAATCCATACCTACGAAGTTGAGGTGGGCGATATTTATTTGCTTTCGTCTGACGGCCTCAACGACATGATCGAAGACGACGAAGTGCAGATGACGATTATCGCGCTTCGCAGTAACCTTGAGCTCACCGCGCAGCAGCTGGTGCAGGCGGCAAATGATGCCGGGGGCCGCGACAATATCTCTGTCATGCTGGTGCAGGTTAACAAAGCATTTGCCGTTGAGCGCGGCCTCTGGTCGCGCATCAAGTCGTGGTTTGGCTGAGCATTTTTCCCCATATTGGTCGCCCTTTCGGGCAGCGAACGTAAGTACAAAACGTAAGTACAACTAGGACTACGAACATGGCAAAACTAATTTTAAGCGTTGACGGCACGGTGCTAAAAGACTTCACCTTGTCAAAAGAGCGAACCATGCTCGGCCGTAAGCCGCACAACGACATTCAAGTCGATAACCTTGCGGTATCCGGCGAGCACGCCGCGATCATTACCATCCTTAACGATTCCTTCATCGAGGACTTGAATTCGACCAACGGCACCTTGGTTAATGGTAAGCCGATCAAAAAGCACTTTCTGCAAAATAACGATGTGATTGAAATCGGTAAGCACAAGCTCAAGTACTTTAATGAAGCGGCCGGCCAAGCGAACTCGCAGGACTTTGAAAAGACGATGATTATTCGTAAGCCGTCCGGTGGCATTGCACCGCCGCCGCAGCCGTCGGGTGCCAGTGATACGCAGATCCGTATGCCGGCGGTGGCATCAGCGCCGTCAGCTCCCGCCGCTCCCGCTGCGCCGGCACCGCAAGCTGCCCCTGCCGCCCCCGCTGGCAGCACCGTGCGCGAAGCAGCGGTACAAGTATTGTCGGGTGCCGCAGCAGGCCGCACATTAGATTTGACGAAAAATCTAACCACAATCGGTAAGCCCGGTGTTCAGGTTGCCGTTATTACACGTCGGCCAAATGGCTATTTCATTACGCACGTAGAGGGTGCTGCCTACCCAACGGTAAACGGTACGCCGTTGACTGGGCAGGCGCAGGCGCTTAACGATCACGATATGATCGAAATCGCGGGTGTTAAGATGGAATTTTTCTTTAAGCCCTAAACGCCATATCCGCGATCAGCGTGGGGCGGTAATGCCCGCCATGCATGGTGGCTAGGGGTGTGAGATCAAACACAGTTATCGCGCCGAGATTGCCGCATAATAAAGTGCGATTGGGGCAACTAATTTTGCACGCGGGCATGGGGTTACATGCCGTTATCAGCCCGCAAGTCGCGTCACGAAAGGCGAGCGTATGAGGCCAGGATGCGAATAAAAATACTAGGCTGTAGTGGCGGGATAGGCGGCGCACTACGCACAACCTCCATGCTCGTTGATGACGATATTTTGATCGACGCAGGCACCGGCGTGGGCGATCTTTCGATTGAGCAACTGGCCAAAATAGACCATATTTTTGTCACCCACGCCCACCTTGACCACATCGCGTTTATCCCTTTTCTAGTCGATACCGTCTGCTGGATGCGCCAAAAACCGCTCACGATCCACGCCACCGAGGCGACGCTTCAAGCGCTCAAAACCCACATTTTCAATTGGAAAATTTGGCCCGATTTTTCGCAGATTCCAAACGCCACCAAGCCCTTCATGGTGTACCAAGAAGTTGTCGAGGGTGTTGCCCTTACGCTCAATGGTCGCAAATTCACCGCGATCCCCGCCAATCATGTCGTGCCCGCCGTGGGCTACTTGGTTGATAGCGGGCGCGCGAGCTTTCTCTTTAGCGGTGACACAACAGTGAACCCAGCGCTGTGGAAGGTTGCCAACGCACAGAAAAATTTGAAATACCTTGTGATTGAGACCGCGTTTTCCAACAAAGAGCGAGATATTGCGGTGGCTTCAAAG
>JAYVGG010000201.1:0-2161 GCA_043772475.1 Burkholderiales bacterium | reverse complement strand
GCCAGAATGGGAAGCGAATATCGCGCGCCTTGGTGCGGGGCATTTCGCTTTTTTGAGCGCGCTCACGCAGGGTGCGGCACTTGCCGACGCGCTCGAGATGGCCATTAACACTGACGCGCATTTTGATTTGCAAGCGGCATTAGCCACCTCGGCGGGTGAGCGCCTGATCGTCGGCTTTTCGGTGTGAGAGCGCACTGGTCGTTGGGCTGAGGCCGGCTCTTTGGCCGAAGCCCAGCAAAATCTCTCGCGTAGACCCGCTAGGTAAAGCGGCGATATGCCCAAACCCTATATGGGGCGCGGTGTTTAGGCCGATATGCAGATATGCTACCCAAAAAAACTACAACACATACCGCGCTAAATCCTCATCTTTCGCGAGCGCCGCCAATTTTTCATCGACATAGTCTGGCGTCACCGTGAATGCGGCGGCACTGCCCGGCGGATCAAACGAAATACTTTCGAGTAATTTTTCCATCACGGTGTGTAAGCGTCGTGCGCCGATATTCTCAGTTTTCTCGTTCACCGAAAACGCGATTTCCGCAATCCGCCGCACGGTTTCTTTCGGGAACGTAAGCGTGAGCCCTTCGGTTTGCAGTAATGCTTGATATTGCTTGGTGAGGGATGCATCGGTGGCCGTCAAAATCGCCTCAAAATCCGCCACAGATAAGGAGTTTAGCTCTACCCGTATCGGTAGCCGGCCTTGTAATTCGGGGATCAGATCCGATGGCTTCGCGAGGTGAAACGCACCGGAGGCGATGAATAAAATATGGTCGGTTTTAATCATGCCGTACTTGGTGGTGATGGTGGTGCCTTCCACGAGCGGTAGTAAATCGCGCTGCACACCTTGGCGTGAAACGTCCGCCCCTTGCATCTCAGAGCGGCTCGCTATTTTGTCGATCTCATCGAGAAAAACGATGCCGTTTTGCTCTACGTTGGTAATCGCCGCTGCCTTGGTATCGTCGTCACTCACAAGCTTTTGCGCTTCTTCTTCGCTTAGCACTTTGAGCGCTTCTTTTACGCTCAATTTGCGCGGCTTGGTGCGGCCTTGGCCGACGTTTTGAAACATCCCTTGCAGCTGTTGGGTCATGTCTTCCATGCCGGGCGGACCGAAAATTTCCATGTTGGGAGCAACTGCCGAAACCTCGACTTCGATCTCGCGATCATCTAGTGCCCCTTCGCGCAGCATCTTGCGAAATTTTTGGCGGGTGGTGCTTTCGGTGGAGTCTGCTTCTGCGGCCTTGCCGTAAAAATCAAAATTTTTCGCGTGCGGCAGGAGCGCATCAAGCACGCGCTCTTCCGCGTTGTCCGCAGCTAGGTGGCGTACTTTTTCGGCTGCACTTTCGCGCGCTTGTTTGATCGCGATTTCGGCTAAGTCTCGAATAATCGAATCCACATCGCGGCCCACGTAGCCGACTTCAGTGAATTTCGTGGCCTCCACTTTAATAAACGGCGCGTGAGCGAGCTTGGCTAAGCGTCGCGCAATTTCGGTTTTGCCCACCCCCGTTGGCCCAATCATCAAGATATTTTTTGGCGTGATCTCTTGGCGCAAGGGCTCCGGCACCTGCGAGCGCCGCCAGCGGTTACGCAGCGCAACGGCAACCGCGCGTTTGGCCGCATCTTGGCCGACGATATGCTTATCGAGTTCCGAGACAATTTCTTTGGGAGTCATCATGTGTTTTGGGCTTCAGGGCTTCAGAGGGCGCGAAACTTACAGCGTCTCAATCACGTGGTTTTGATTGGTGTAAATGCACAGCTCGCCTGCGATCACGAGCGATTTTTTAACAATCTCAGCAGGCGTGCAGTCGGTGTTTTGTAGTAGTGCTAACGCCGCCGATTGCGCGTAAGCACCACCCGAGCCGATAGCGGCCACGCCATTTTCAGGCTCCAGCACGTCGCCCGTGCCGGTGATCACATAGGTGCCAACCGTATCGGCCACAATCAGCATCGCTTCAAGGCGGCGCAGCATGCGGTCGGTACGCCAATCTTTGGCGAGCTCAACGGCTGAGCGGAGTAAATTGCCTTGGTGTTTTTCGAGCTTGGCTTCAAACCGATCAAGGAGCGAAAACGCATCCGCCGTGCTGCCCGCGAAACCGACCAAGATCGAACCGTTATGAATTTTGCGAACTTTGGTCGCACTCGCTTTAACCACGATATTGCCCAGCGT